>DATHGW010000561.1:0-3350 GCA_035317445.1 Puia sp. | reverse complement strand
AGCTCACGCGGCCTGCCCACGCCGAGTTCGGAGCCACTGTAATCTGTAAACTGAATATTACCCAGGCTGAAATACCGGAGAGAGGCTGACAGCCCCTCATTTTCACTCAGTTTATGGTAACCGCTTGCTGCCAGCAGGTATACATCTTTTAAACCGAGGTCCTGTAACCAGGGCGTATACGTGAGACCGATACCGGTATTGTATTGAGAAAAAGGTGTTTTTGCGAGGTTATAAAAAGAAGAGCTGGCATCAGTGGAAGTTGCAAGTCCGAGTTCGCCCATCCCCCCAGACCTTGCGTCAGGGGAAATGCGTAAAAAAGGAACCGCCGTGGTGACTACATTGATCTTATTTGTTGTTTGTGCCTTTAAAGAATTACCAAATGAAAACAATAAAAAACCGGCAGAAATAATAGAGGGAATTCGTTTCATGTAATAAATGATTTGGCTCAATTGCAGCAGCAATTTTGATTTAAATTATGGTTTTTAATCACACGGACCACTTAATGCCGTGGTTTTTAACAGTTTCAATTGTAGGATCAGGAGTTTCCCAAAGCCTGTATATTCCCTTCTCAATTATTAATCCAAATCATATAATTTCAACTCCAACGGTTTGCAAAAGAAATTATTGTGCAATTTAAATTTTTTGGTAAGAGGCCATTTTACAAGCCCTTTTCGGGCATCTGCTGACAGCCGATACCATTTCATATAACCGGCCCCGGACCGATTGATTTTAGATTGATTTCAACCAAAAAAAGCAACCCGGGGACCCAATTTCGCGTAGGGATTTCAATACCTTAATTTCCAGCAACTTACCGGGCAAAATTAGGGTATTTCCTATTAAAAAAGCGAAGTTATACTCAAATAAATCAGGCTGAAAGTGATTATCTTCGTCCGAATGCCTTTTGTCGACAAAAACCGGCACGTTAAGTGCAATATTTATTTCGGAAACACGTTTCTGTTCTTTAAACATCACGGCTAAAAGAGTTTGTATATGAATGTCAAAAATCTAATTATCCTGGCCAGCTGCGCTGCAATGGTTACTTCTTGCCGGAATGGTAAGCTGTTCGGTAAGAAAACCGAGTCCTCCGATGTTACCGGCTGGAATTACAATGATAAAAACATGGGTGGTTACCAGGTATCCCGCGAAAAAGAACAGCGTACGGGCCCGGGCCTTGTCTTTGTTCAGGGAGGTACCTTTACCATGGGAACCACAGAAGAAGACGTGATGAGCGACTGGAACAATATTCCCAGAAGAGTTACCGTCAATTCCTTTTATATAGACAGAACAGAAGTGGCTAACGTACATTACCGTGAATACCTGTATTGGGTGAACAATGTTTTTGAAGGAGACGAATTCAAGGCTGTACGCGATGGTGTTCTCCCAGACACACTGGTCTGGAGAAGTGAGCTGGCTTACAATGAACCATTGGTTGAATATTATTTCCGCCATCCTTCCTATAATTATTATCCCGTTGTTGGGGTTAACTGGAGACAGGCACATGATTTCTGTCTTTGGAGGACCGATCGCGTGAATGAAAAAACCCTGGTCGATAAGGGCTTCATCAATAAGAATTCACTGAAGAATATCCAGGGTCTGGGACAGGAAAACTTTAATACCAAATCTTACCTGACTGGCGAATATCAGCCAACGCCGGGTCCTGCCGCTAAATCAAAAAAGAATCCCTTAAAAAATCCAAACGGTACGCCCAGAACGCAGGTGACTTTCGAAGACGGAATATTGTTCCCTTCGTATCGTCTGCCAACAGAAGCAGAGTGGGAATATGCCGCACTCGGATATATCAATCAGAATCCCTTGCCGAGTACAAAGGATAGCAAAAGAGGTGAAGAGTTGATCGCCAATAAACAGGTTTATTCCTGGAGCCAGAATGTAAACGGACTTCGTGATTCACGCAGAGGCAGCTGGCAGGGTACCTTCCTGGCCAACTTCAAACGTGGTGCAGGTGATAATATGGGTGTTGCCGGTGGTCTTAATGACAATGCCGTGTACACTGCTTCAGTCACATCATTTTATCCCAATGGTTTCGGTTTATATAATATGTCAGGTAACGTGAATGAGTGGGTGGAAGACGTATATCGTCCTCTTTCTACAGTTGACGTGGACGATGTAGCGCCTTACCGTGGTAATAAATTCCAGACGATTGATCTCGGTAAAGAAAACAAAGCCGAAAGAGATAGCCTGGGTAGGATCAAATACCGTAACGTAACAGACGAGGAAAGCAAGAACCGCCGTAACTATCAGAAAGGTGATGTCATCAATTATCTTGATGGAGACTCCCTGATTGCCGGTGTGGCTTATGGTTATGGTAAAACCACTTTGATCAGCGATAAGTCAAGGGTGATCAAAGGCGGAAGCTGGAATGACCGTGCTTACTGGTTAAGTCCGGGTACACGCCGCTTTATGGAAGAAGACCAGGCTAGTTCTACAGTCGGTTTCCGTTGCGCCATGGATCGTGTAGGCAGCGCCGCTGGTAATGGCCGGAAAACCGGTATCAGCTACAAGCAGAGAAGACAAAATTCGAGAAAACAATAAAGCAAACATTTTTAATAAAGAGCCAGTCTTCAACAGAGGCTGGCTTTTTTATTTCCGGCCAGACGGGGACCGTCACACCGGCTTTACATTTTAGATTTTACATTTCTTGTTTTACATTGCCAAATGAACATCGAAGATTTATACCGGATCTACCAGCAATTCCCTTCGATTCAAACGGATACCAGGAAACTCAAGGTGGGTGATCTTTTTTTTGCACTGAAAGGGGACCATTTTAACGGGAATCAATTTGCAGCGCAGGCGATCAGCCAGGGCGCTGCTTTTGCAATCGTGGATGAACCTGCATTTGCAGTATCGGATAAAATTATTCTTGTCGAAAATGTTTTGCAGACCCTGCAGGATCTCGCTAAGCAGCATCGCGAACAGTTTACGATTCCTTTTATCGCCATCACGGGAAGCAATGGCAAGACGACGACCAAGGAATTGATTCATGCGGTGCTGTCTTCTTCTTATACCACCTATACGACCGAAGGCAATCTGAATAACCATATCGGAATTCCGTTAACTATTTTGCGTGTAAAAACCGATGCCGAAATGGCTGTCATAGAAATGGGAGCCAATCACCTGCACGAAATAGCAGGCTATTGTCTTTACTGCAAGCCTACGCATGGGTTGATCACCAACATCGGCAAAGCACACCTCGAAGGTTTTGGAAGCATAGAAGGGGTGAAAAAAGCAAAAGGTGAACTATATGATTTTCTCCGGGATAACCAGGGCACGGCTTTCGTTATGTGGGATTATGAAGATCTCCGGGACATGAGTAAGGGTATTCCGCAGATCAT
>DATHGW010000560.1:0-5764 GCA_035317445.1 Puia sp. | reverse complement strand
TCATGGCCATTTTATGTCCATTCATTTCCCCATCGAACCGGAGTGTTGCATTGATTTTCAGGAAATAAGTACTGCCTTGTTCAAGATTCAATGCCAGGGAATATTGGCCCCTGGCCAGGCCGGCGGATAAAAAAAGAATCGTCAGGATATATTTCATAAGATGAGCAGGGAGGTATTTGATTCCCCTAAAAGGGTTTAACAGGGGACGGAAAAAATTGTTCGCTCAGCCCGCTTGTCATTCCGAGCCCGCCTTGCTTTCTTGTCATTCCGACCCCCCGCCTTGGCGGGGGTGGAGGAATCAGCGGAGAAGGAATCCGGCCCAAAGCCGATTTCTCTCCGCCTGCGGCCTGCGGCCTTCAGCGGATCGAAATGACAAAGGGCAACATAGACGGCAACCCCCTAACCCAACCACGTCATTCTTTCCTGAAATGCGCTACAAACCCTCCACCACCCGATAAAGAAACCGAAAATAGGTCCGACCTGCTCAATGCCCTGGTCTGTTTAGTAAGATGATTGGGCTCAATGTGTGCATCCGGAGCATCGGTAAACATCGTTGCCTCGTACCGGCCCTCAGAAAGAAATGTGCAAGGGATCTGGAGGGTGCGGGCGCTGTGGTTGGTTATGGCGCCCAGCCACCAATCCTGGTTCTTTCTCCTCGCGATCAGGATATATTCGCCGGGTTTGGCGTCGAGTACTTTGGTCTCATCCCAAACGGTGGGCACTTCCCGGATGAATTCAAAACCTGGCTGCCCCTCGTAAGCAGCGGGATAGTCGCAAACCATACCCAGGTAGTTTTCAAGCACAACGTACATGGCGAGCATATGACAACGGGTACCGATGATCAGGGGACGGGTATACTGCACCACAAATGCGGAATCGGTAACGGCCCTGAAGCCACCCAGGTGATAGTCCGTGCTGCCCGCCAGCATCCTGGTAAATGGAAAATTGATATCGTGGTCGGGATTAACTCTTTTACTCCATTTGTTGGATTCATAATTCAGGGTTCCTTCGCGGGTAAATTCATTGGGATAGGTGCGGTGCATGCCCGTGGGTTTATACGCACCATGGAATTGAATGTGCAAATGATGGGCGGCTGCTTTTTGCAGGATCTCGGTTTGCATGTTCACCATTTCCTGGTCATCACGGTCCATGAAGTCAACCATCATGCCGCTGATCCCCCATTTTTCAAAAATGGCAAAGGCCTCATCGAGTTTTGGATACAGCGCATAAAAATGCACCCAAACCCTGATCCCCACGCCTTTTGATTTCGCATAGTCACAGACTTCTTTCATGTCTAATCCCGGTACAGGGGTGGTGGGGTCTGAATGGGGGCCGGGCTGAAACCCAATGCCGTCATCCATATACCATTGGTGCAGCCCGTATTCTACTACCGAATGATATTCGATCCCATTACGGGCGCAGAAATCAATATAATATTGTTGCGTGACGAAATTGTTTCCCGGTGCATTGATGGTATCCGGTAGTACATTGCCATTCCACCAGGGAAAGGTGGTTTTTCCTGGTTTGAGCCAGGACCAGTCGGATATCGGTGACGGTTCGTTGAGGTCGGTCAGGATATTGGACTCAATGAGGCCGCCAACACGATCGCTGATCATCAACACCCGCCAGGGACTGCGATGCGGGAGGCTGGCCTTTACTTTTACAGCCGTTTGCTTTGGCAGGGGTGAGAGCTTGCTGATCAGTTCGCCCCTCTCTTTCATCAGGTACATGCCGGCATAATTTACCAGTGCTGCTTCGGTGATGCCGACATAGATAGAACCGGGCAATTCGAGCAACGCGGGCATATCCATCAGGGTATCTTCCTGCATGTCCTGCAATGAAACCGTTGTGTACTCCCCTTCGTGTGAACTGGTGTAATTCGGCAGAAAAAGCGCATGTGCGGTAGCGTTACCTGCCATTCTGAACCTGGTTTGTTCATCGGTGAGGATCATATTTTGCCAGGCCGGTTGTTCCGGGAACTCATAGCGAAAGGCGACCCCGTCATTGAACGCCCGCACCAGCAGGTTGACCTGTCTCGGCTGAGCCATCTTATCTTTTAATGGGATCAGCACCTCATGGTAAGGGTCATTGACTTTTTTGGTTTTGCCCACAATCAATTCATAGGTCTCCGTTGTCTCCCTGTAAACAGGTTTGCCCATAACGAGTTGGGCATTGAAGGGGCGATCCTGGAATACCAATCCAAGCCTGCTATTGGCTATGACCTGCCTGCCTTTGAATTCAACGTCGTACGCAGGCAGGCCGCCGCTGAGGATGAAATGAAAAACAAGCTGACCATTGGGCGATTTGAGTTGAATTTTTTTCTGCGCCTGTCTTTTGGCCGGTTTGAGTTGAATATTTTTCTGCGCCAGGCCTATCGTAAAGCTGCCACAGGCGATCGTGCATATCAGGAGCCATTTCATCGTGGATATTTTATTTTATTGCCAGCATAGGAAACAATCGCCTGATCTCATCATGGGTAGGCTGAACGCCGTACTCGCAAATCTGGAATGCTTCTGCATGCTTCACCTGCGATGCAACGCCTACGCCATACCATTCTTCGAGTGATTTCCTGACTTCCGGCGTGATCACGACAGTCCTGGACTGGGCCAGCCAGTTTCTTCGATCGACTTTGTTTTTTGGCACCTGGTCTGAAAAATGTCCGATCCAAGGTAGCCATTCATATACCTGTGATTCGTGCGCATCCAAAGCATCGATTTTCTTTTCAAAAGACTGGTCAATGTCTATCGCAATATCGGGTTGAAAGGGATAAGGATGTTGAAACCTGTCCTGAAAATAAAGAAAGACGGCATTCTTTTTCAGCGCCGGCGTTTCCGGGGCGATATTGGGAACCGCCACCATATAGGCCGCATCCTGCACCAATACGCCTGTATACCGGTGATCGGGATGATAATCATTCGGACGGGGTGCAATGACGATATCCGCTTTCCACTCGCGGATCTTCCGGATCACCTGCAGCCTGACTTCCAGGCTGGGAACCAACTGGCCATCATGGTTATCGAGCACATCATAGCTGACACCCAGCCGCCGGCCGGCCTCCTTTGCCTCCGCCAGTCTACGCGCGGCGAGCTTGGTGCCCTTTTCGGTTTGATGACCTGCATCTCCGTTAGTCAGCGAAACAAATTTGACGGCATATCCCATGGATGCGAAAATGGCAGCAGTTCCGCCACCGCCCAGATCGCAATCGTCGGGATGAGCTCCGATCATAATGACGCGGACCTTTTCTGGTTCCTGCTGCGCGTAGGCCATTGGCATATTCATGTGAAAAAAGAAGCCGGTGAATAAAAAGAAGGTAAAGATTGACTTCATATGCCTTGTTTTGGTTGCAGAATAGGTATTCCGTATCGTGCTGCGCAATCTTACTGTTGTAAGTTAAGGGATATTGGTAAACGATAGTGACTTTAAAAAGACTAAAACCAATATTTATTGTACAGAAAATATTATTTTTAGCCGGCAAATTAAACAGCTGAGACATTGTTATCAACGGAAATTGCCAGAGAAATTGCGCTGTCCTTACCCGGAGCAGAAGAAAAAGACCATTTTGGAAAGCCTTCATTCCGGGCAAACAACAGGATTTTTGCGACGCTCTGGGAAATGGAGAACCGGGTGATGGTGAAATTACCTATTGCCGACCAGGCAATAATTTGTGCATCGCACGATGAAGTATTCCACCCGGTACCGGGAGGATGGGGACGTATGGGTAGTACTTTTGTTGAATTGGACCTGGTCAGCAGGAAAGCATTGAAAGAGGCGTTAACCATTGCATGGACCGCGGTGATGAGCAAGGCCAAAAAAAAGCCGCGTCCTGCGCCCTGATTAAGCCACTATTTGTTTATTGATTTTATCCTTAACTTCCGTTTGATTCTTTGCATCTTCTTTTTTTAAGGCTCATTTTAACCACTTAATTCAATGACTCAAAATCAAACCGTTCCGGGCGCTGCCATTGCTCCACAACGCCTGTATTCACTGGATGCCCTGCGGGGTTTCGACATGTTCTGGATCATGGGTGCTGAGGAAATCGTGCATGCGCTTTCCAAGGCCACCGGCTCATCTTTTTGGGCAGGGTTTTCAAACCAGTTAACCCACCCTGCATGGAATGGATTCCATTTTTACGATCTCATATTTCCCTTATTCCTTTTTCTTGCAGGGGTTGCGACGCCCTATTCGATAGGAAGAGAACTGGAAAAAGGAAAGACAAGACAACAATTGTTGGGCCGCGTCATCAAACGGGGACTGATCCTCGTCCTGCTGGGTCTTATTGCCAACAACGGTCTCCAGATAAAGCCCATCGCAGAAATTCGATTCGGAAGTGTACTCGGCCGTATCGGGCTCGCTTACATGTTTGCCAATATCATTTTCCTGTATACAAAAGAAAGGCCGCAGGTGATTTGGTTTGCCCTGCTGCTGATCGGCTATTGGTTACTGTTAAAATTAACCAGTGCGCCCGGATTTCCACGCGGCGACCTGACCATGGAAGGCAATTTCGCTTCTTATATTGACAGGATGGTATTGCCGGGCAGACTTTACCTGCGGATTCATGACCCTGAAGGTTTGATGTCTACTATTCCGGCCATCGGCACCGGTCTGTTGGGCATCATGACAGGAAATTACATCAAGAACAGCCCGGCAGCGCAGGGTAGAAAGGTGCTGATGATGGTCATCACCGGAGTAGTATTTTTGGGTCTTGCACAATTGTGGAACCTTGACTTTCCCATCAATAAAAATCTCTGGACAAGCTCATTTGTTTTGCATGTTGGCGGACTGAGCTTGCTTTTCCTCTCTCTTTTTTATTATGTGATCGACGTCTTGGGATATAAAAAATGGGCATTCTTCTTCAAGGTCATCGGAATGAATTCAATTCTCATTTACATGTCAGGACATTTCATTGACTGGGAATATACAACCAATGGTTTTTTTAAATGGCTTGGTCAATTAGCAAGCGATCCCTACAAGGCAGTTGTAATGGCAACCTGTTACGTACTGGTAAAATGGGCGTTCTTATATTTTTTGTATCGCAAAAAGGTTTTTCTGAGGGTGTAGGACACATGCTAGTTTTTTCTCAGTAGATCAAGATACATCAATGAAGCCTTTACCTGTGGAACCGCAGTCGAGGCCTCATCTTCAATATAGAAATGATCTATGCCGGTTTGCATGGCCGTTTGTAAGATCAATTTGAAATCCATCACGCCCTTGCCCAGTGAAACACTTGATTCATCGGGTGCACTGCCGGTATATTCTCCTGTGGGCTGGCCTTCGCGCATTTGTTTCAGGTGAAGTGCAATAAACCTGCCCGGGTATTTTTTCATCAGCAAAACCGGATCAGCTCCGCCATGCCATGCCCAGAAAACGTCCAGCTCGAAATCCGCGGTACCGGCTTTCATATTGGCGGCCATCTGCTCGAAGAGCGTGCTTCCATCGGGAAGGGGTGCAAATTCGTATCCATGTGCATGATAAAAGAAATGCAGTCCTTTTTGCTTCAGTTTCTCTCCCGCTTCATTGAAAAGCTTTGTTGCCTGGTCAGCATCCTGCTGGGAAAACGTTTTTTGGTGCGGAATCCAGGCGCATCCCACAAGATTAGCGCCCAATAATTTTGCCGCCATAATGATTTTATCCAGGCTATCACGGAAAAGTTCATACGGAAACAATACACTGCCGGGTCTGAGTTGATGTTTGCGCAGCGCATCGCGAAATTGCTCCGGAGCCAGACCATAAAAACCCGCAACCTCCACTTCGGTGAAACCCATAC
>DATHGW010000559.1:0-2881 GCA_035317445.1 Puia sp. | reverse complement strand
ATCCCCGCTGGGCTATTGCATTTAAATTCAAAGCCAGGCAGGGCACCAGCAAATTAAGGAAGGTGGAGTTCCAGGTAGGCAGAACAGGCAGCATTACTCCCGTGGCCAAGATCGATCCGGTACCCATCGGCGGGGTAACGGTGACCTCTATCTCTTTATTCAATGAAGATGTGGTGCGTGAAAAGGATCTAAGAATCGGTGATTCGGTGCTGGTGGAGAGAGCCGGCGATGTGATCCCCTATATTGTAAAATCGCTCGCGGAACTACGCGATGGAAAGGAGAAAAAGATTGTTTTTCCCACTCACTGCCCGGTATGCGGTGATAAACTTGTAAAGCCCGAAGATGAGGCCGTTTGGCGATGCGTCAATATCAACTGTGCAGCCCAGGTCGTGGAAAGGATTATTCATTTTGCCAGCAAGGACGCCATGGATATCCGAAGTTTTGGAGACGCGAATGTGCGCAAGTTTTTCGAACTGGGATTCCTGAAAGATGTGCCAGGCATCTACCAATTGCCGTTCAACAAAATAAGAGCATTGGAAGGGTATGGAGAAAAGAGCATCAGCAACCTGCAAACAGCGATCGAAATGTCAAAGAAACAACCCCTGCACAGGTTGATCTTCGGCTTAGGCATCCGGTACATCGGAGAAACCACGGCCAAAATCCTGTCGAAAGCTGTAGACCACTTACTAAATTTCAAGAATTATTCCCTGGAAGAATTGCAAAACCTGGAAGATGTCGGTCCTAAAGTGGCGGGCAGCGTTTACCAGTTTTTTCACAATAAAGACAATATCCAGATGCTTGAAAGACTGGAAGGCCTCGGACTCACGTTAACGAGCAGCAGGACGGATGCTTCTGCTTCGGGCAACCTTGATGGACAAACGTTTTTGTTTACCGGCAGTCTGAACCTGCTGACGCGAAAGGAAGCAGAAGACCAGGTAGAGAAGAATGGCGGGAAGTTGCTTAGTGGCGTGAGCAGCAAACTCAACTACCTAGTCGTAGGTGAAGACGCCGGATCCAAACTGGAAAAGGCTAAAAAAATCCCATCCATCAAAATCCTGTCGGAGCAGGAATTCATCCGGTTTATCAAAGGGTAAGAATATTTCTTTTTCTATGGTTATTCGAAATTCTTTTTTGTAACTTTAAGAAAATTGCAGGCAATGATTAAAAAAATCACCGGCGAAACATGGAAACTGTTAGAGTTTCCTGGCTGGAAACAACTCCGCAAAAAATACGCTTTATCCTCATTAGGTCGCGTTGCCAGTTACTCGGAAGATGTTGTCAGTGACGGCAAATTGCTCAATGGCTCCTTAACAACAGGTTACAAAACCCTGAACCTGCACCGGCCCGGAAATAACGGCACCTTGTACATCCACCGGGAAATTGCCAGGCTCTTTCTGAAAAAAGCTTCACCCAAACACAAATACGTCATTCACGTCAATCACAATAAGACGAACAATGCCTCAAAGAATTTAAAATGGGCCACCCTGGAAGAGATGATCGATCATCAGCAGAAAAGTCCCGCAAAGATCGCCTACAAACGAGTTCAGGCAAATCGCACGGTAGGGCTTAAGCTCACCGCTTCACAGGTTAAATCCATCAAGAAAACTTTGTCGAGTAAAAACCGGCAGCTCACCATTAAGAAATTAGCCGACAAATACGGTGTGAGTGAAATGACGATGTACAGGATTAAGAGTGGAGAGAACTGGAGCCGGGTGTAGAATACAATAAATAAGGAATAAGGAATTAGAAATAAGAAATGAGAAAATAGGAATTGATCAATCGATTCCTATTTTTATGTGATGACATGAACAAAAATATTTTATTGAAATGGATGCAAGCACGCTGAAATTTTTGAAGGACCTGAAAAAAAATAACAATAAGCCCTGGTTTGATGCACACCGGCAGGAGTATGATGACGCGAAGCAGGACTATTCGGATTTCATTCAGAAGCTGATCGACCGCCACTCGGTTAAAGACCCGACCATTAAGGCGCTGAAGGCAAAGGACTGCTTGTTCCGCATCAACCGCGACATCAGGTTTTCGAAAGATAAGACACCATACAAAACAAATTTTGGGGCAAGCATTGCTAAGGGCGGAAAGAAATCAGCTTTCGCTGGGTACTATTTTCATTGTGAACCCGGTGAAAGTTTTATTGGCGGTGGCCTTTGGATCCCTATGCCCCCGGAATTGAAAAAGATCAGACAGGAAGTGGACTACTGTTTTGATGAATTCAAAAAGATCATTCAATCCAGGAAATTCAAATCTGTTTATGAAAAGCTGTACAGCGGTGAAGACGTCAGCTTAAGCAAGGTTCCACAAGGTTTTGAAAAAGACAATCCCGCTGCCGAATTCCTCCGGCTGAAAAGTTTTCTTGCCATAAAGTCGCTCGGCGACAAAGACATTACGTCCAAAGACCTGCTCAGCATAAGCCTCGAAGCATTGGCTGCGCTGCAGCCTTTGCTTGGTTTTATTAATAGGGCATTGGGAGAATAGATAACAGTTAACAGTTAACAGTATTTAAAAAAATGCTTACCTGCAGTCATCTGTTAACTGTCAACTGTCATATGTCCTCAAATCATCCCCTTACTCCTCAAATACTCCGCAATCTGAATGGCATTGGTAGCAGCGCCTTTGCGGAGGTTGTCGCTCACGATCCACATGTTTAACGTGTTTGGCTGGCTCTCATCCCTCCGCAGCCTTCCAACAAATACCTCGTCTTTTTCATGCGCATCTTTAGGCATTGGGTACTGCGCGTTGGCAGGATCATCGACCACCACGACGCCCGGCGCTGCCGCCAGGATGGCCCTGACATCCTTTAAATCGAAGTCCTTTTCAAATTGCACATTCACCGCCTCGCTATGGCCTCCCATAACGGGTATGC
>DATHGW010000558.1:0-6215 GCA_035317445.1 Puia sp. | reverse complement strand
CGGCTGTGCACGTCATGGTCATCGGCGCAGCGCCCGGTTGCGCCCACAGGGTCACCACGCCCGTCCAGTCCCCCGTTGATTTGGCCATCATTTGGTGGATCTGGCCTGGCGTCATATAAGCCATCATGGCTTTCATATCTTCCTGGCTTTGCGACTTGGCGGTAAGGCAGCAACAGCTTGTTGCTGCAATGAGCAGATAGTTAAGGAATTTTTTCATAAAAGAAGTTTTAGTTGCAAAAGTTACGAAAAAAATAAAACCGATGCACAGGCCGGCCATCTTTTCGGTCAGGAATCATTCAACTATTTTTGCCTTTTCAGCATTATGCAATATCGTTCATTGGGCCGCTCTCCCTTTAAGCTGAGTGAAATTGGTTTCGGTTGCATGTCCCTTTCTCCGGATGAATCCGAAAGCACCCGTTTGATCCATCGCGCGATGGACCTGGGAATTAATTTTTTTGACACGGCGGACCTATACCAGGCTGGGAATAATGAGCGAATGCTGGGGAATGCATTGAAAGAAAAAAGGAAAGACATTATTTTGGCGACCAAGGTGGGCAATCAATGGCGTAATGACGGCAGCGGCTGGGATTGGAATCCGCGAAAGGAATATATTCTTTCTGCCGTCGACAAAAGCCTGGACAGACTGCAAACCGATTACATTGATCTTTACCAATTGCATGGCGGCATGCTCGATGATCCCGTCGACGAAACCATCGGGGCATTCGAGATGCTCATTCATCAGGGTAAGATTCTGCGCTATGGCATTTCCTCCATCCGGCCCAATATGATCAGGGAATTTGTTGACCGGTCGCATCTTGTCAGCGTCATGATGCAATACAGTTTACTCGACCGCAGGCCCGAAGAGTCGTGCCTGCCGCTGTTGCAAAGCAAGGGCATTTCTGTACTGGCAAGAGGAAGCCTCGCCAAAGGCCTGCTGGCGGGAAAGCCTGCTGATCCATTCTTAAATTATTCGAAGGAAGAAGTAAAAAAAATTGCCGATGCCATCCAGGCGTTTTCCGGAACCCGCCGCAGTGATGCACAAACAGCCCTTCGATGGGTTTTGCAGCAGTCGTCCGTAACCTCATGTGTGGTTGGGATCAGAACGATGCAGCAACTCGAAGATGTTGCCGCGGCGACTGATGCTCCGCCGTTGAGCGCTGCCGAATTGAAAACATTGTCTGGCATTCTTCCGGTAAATATGTATAAGGAACACCGCTGATCATCCCTTGTCAGACTATTATTCACTATTTTCGCAAAAACGAACGCATGGAATTGCAGGAATTATTTGAGCAGGCAGCCGAGGACAGCAAAACGCTGAGCGCAAAGCCAAGCAATGACACTTTATTGCAATTGTATTCCTTGTATAAACAGGCAACCGATGGAGATATCCATACGGATCCTCCAACCAATCCATTTGACTTTGTCGCAAAGGCGAAATATGAAGCCTGGTCGGGCCTCAGGGGTAAAACACGTGAGTCGGCCATGCAGGAATATGTGGATTTGGTGAATAAGTTGAAGGGATGAAAGCAGTCAGAAGCATATTAATGAACACGTATTTTGGAAAGCTCTTCCGGAAAGATAAATTTGTTTTCTGTATCGTTTTTTTGTTTTTTTTATTCAGCGTAGTGGCCAATGCGATCAGGCTTGAAACCACACCTTTTTTTCTCTGGAACTTATATGCCGAACGATATTATCCTGCCGATGACTACAGCATGTATGAAATCAGGTACAACAACAAAATACTGAACTTTAAACACAGCTGGAAACAACCTCAACAAATATTGCTCATGGATCCCTTGCTCAATTATATTTCTGTCAGGCATGACCATCAACCGGATTACTGGCATAGATACCTGGAAGATCATTGGGCGCCAATGCATCCCGGATTTAAATCCTGGATTCCAAACCTCAGCAACCAGCAAGCACAATATGATGCTTTTCCTGCATGGTATGTAAACTATCTTTCTTCCATAGTAAACGAACCCATTACGGATCTGGCCGTGTTGAAGAAAAAACTACATTATGAAAAAGATGGCAGGATAATAGAAATTGCCTCAGATACGATACGCCTGATCAGATAAAACCATGAATATTACACAAAGGATCTTACTGACAAGAATAGTTACCGGCTTTATTTTATTTTTTTTGATCCTGAGGTTTTTTGAACATGCAACGCCATCCAGGTTTTTGGCGCCACCACTTTTTCTTGTGCAGTTGGATATTGCCTACTGGCTATATAAGTTGGCGGATCTGCCGGGTCTTATCGTCGTCAACAAAACAGGGGCCGTTTTCTTTGACATTTGCCTGTTTCTGAGTGGCATCCTGTTGTTCTTTTTCCCCTTGCGCAAAATCTGGATCCTTTCGTTCACCATATTGCTGTTTATTTATGCCATCAGCTTTAATTATTTTGGGATGCATCATACCCACCCGCTGGCGGGATTCATGTTGATTCTGTTTCCGTTTTGGGCGGCGGACAATGTCAGATTCAATATGCTCTGGGAAGGCATGCGCTACTATACCTGTTACTTATATGGAATGTCCTTTATTTGGAAAACCTGCATAGGAGATTCCTTTTTTAACTGGAAACAGGGTATCGGTTCATTCAAGTTAAATCTGGTAAATTATCTATATCAAAATCCCGATACCCTGCTTTCGGGATTTTACAGGTGGTGCCTGCAGGAGAGCTGGCTGATCAATTCTGGTTGGATCCTGGTCATTCTACTGGAGGGATTCATGTTGGTTGGTTTCTTTACAAAAAAATTTGACGCCCTTTTGTTCTGGATCCCCGTCATCATACATTTTTCGACCTATTTATTTGCCAATGCCTTTTTTATTGAGCTGCTGGTGCTTGATTTCACTTTTTTAACCGGCCGCCAATTGAAGAAGATCGATGGTTTTTTAGTTGTTTTACAATCGAAACTTCCCGGAAGATATCGAACCCGTCAGGAAAAGGAGATTACGGGGGATAGTATATCTTAGCGTATCCAATTGCCACGACCATGTTAAAGAAAATGATCCGGAAATCTTTTAAATTGCGAGATGATCTAAGCATTGGCTTTTATCTGGCCAACTTCTTTTTTAAATATATCTTGCGACAGAATGCCGGCGTGCCCTGGGCAGTTCACCATAGTTCCACGGTATATTTTTCTGACCGGATTCAAAAAGGAAAGGGCGTATTTCCCGGCGATTCTCCGGGAAATTTTATTGATGCCAGAAATGGGATCGAAATTGGCGATTATACGAACCTGGGGCCGGGAGTCGGATTGATTTCAGCGAATCATGATTTGATCGATAATTCAAAATATACGGCGGAGGACCCGATTAAGATCGGTGCATTTTGTTGGATAGGAATGAATGCCGTGGTTTTGCCTGCCATCCAGTTGGGAGATTTTACTATTGTTGGAGCGGGTGCCATTGTTACCTCATCTTTCAAAGAGGGATATTGCGTGATCGCCGGCAACCCGGCGAAAATCATAAAGCAGCTTGATAAAGACCAATGTGATCAATTCAGGAAAACAAAATATCTCCAATAGTTTTACCGCACGCGCTGGTCTGCTCGGCATGGCGCGTATTACCCAAGTATCCATTACTTTTTTTATTTTCTGGCTTTATGCCGTAGAACTCGATAAGAACTGGTATGGGATTTATCAAAAAGTTTTTGTTATTGCGGGGCTTTCTTCCTCATTACTTTCTCTTGGATTGCCAGTACTGATCGGTTCTTTGCCCGTTTCCATGGCCAGGTCACTCACGTCAGCCATTTTCAAAAACAATCTTAAGATCTATCTCCTGGCATTTGGCGCATTGGTCATATTTATCATGGCGAGCCTTCCATTTCTTCCTCTTGCTACAAGGATACTCCTGGTTTTTCTTTCCGTTATCAATGCAGTTTACACTGTTGTTGAGATGACCGTCATCAAGCTTGGAAAGGATACCCGGGTGTTTTTTTCAAACATGCTGTATTCCTTTTTATTTTTTGCCATCCACCTGGGGGTTTTATACCGTACACCGTTTTCAATCAGTTTACTGGTTTTGCTGTTGTCGCTGCTTTCATTGCTTAGGCTGGGTTGGCTTTTCTTTCGGAATGTATTTCGCGTGACTTCAACAGAACAGGCCGGTGTCGATATACTTCGTGTTTACCATCGCCAGTGGATTTACCTTAGCCTGAATGAAACCCTTGAAAATTTTTCAAAACATATTGATAAAATATTTTTGCTTTGGTTGTTGTCTGCGTCGGCGTTTGCCATCTATTTTAATGGCGCCTACGAAATCCCCCTTTTATCTATCCTGGTTTCTGTTTCGGGAACATTCCTCACGGTACAGGCTAAACAGCAGGAGATGGATAATGCAGGAATATTGTCCTTGTTCTATAAAAGCAGCCTCTTACTTTCGATTGTACTTTTCCCTTTGTTCTTTTTTTTGCAACTGAACGCCCACGTAATTTTTGATGTATTGTTCAGAGGAAAATACAATGCTTCTGTTCCTGTTTTCCTGATCAGCAGCTGGATCATTCCCTTGCGCATCGCGAATTATACGGCGATTCTTCAGACAAAACTTAAAAGCGAACTCATATTCCGGGGATCCATCATTGGTCTGGCTGTCAAGATTATCGCCTGCATTTTATTTTACTCATTTTGGAATGCCAATGGCGTGGCGATGGCCGTAGTGGTCGGGACATTGGTGCAGATCTCATTTTATCTAGTTCACTCGGCAGACGCGCTACAGGTAAAGCCTGCCGACATCCTGCCTTTTAATAAGCTTGCGTTTTGTTTCGTCACCTGTGCAATCATTTCCGTCCTGGTCAAATGGGCCGTCATGACTCTGGACACGACAAGCCAGATTATTTCGGGAATGCTGTGTATGATTGTTTTGGCAACCGGATTTTATTTCGTTCGAAAATACGCTTCCGGTCCTGTTGAAACCGGGTCAACAAAATGATGGCTTTATATTTGGCTATTTGAGGGATCTGATGATTTGAATAAAATCGGCAGCGATCAAAGAAGCGCCGCCTACTAATCCTCCATCTACATCGGGGCATCCAAAGATCTCTCCGGCATTGCCTGGTTTTACACTTCCTCCATATAAGATGGGAACCTCCGCTGCCACGTCCTGTCCATACTTCCCTGCGAGCAGGGAGCGAAGATGGGCATGCATTTCCTGGGCCTGTGCTGTTGTGGCTGTTTTGCCTGTTCCGATCGCCCAGATGGGTTCATAGGCGATCACGATGCCGGCCAATTGCGCTGGTGACAAATGAAATAACGATTCCTGCAATTGCAACGCAACATAAGCGTTTTGATTTCCCGATTCCCTGATCTGCAGGGACTCCCCGCAACAAAATATAGGGATGATGTGGTTAGACAGACACAGATCAATTTTTTCGGCCAATAACTGGTTGCTTTCTAAAAAATATTCCCTTCTTTCGCTGTGACCTACTATGCAGTATTTTATGCCAATGGAATGCAATATTTCCGCGGATACTTCCCCCGTATAAGCGCCGGATTTTTTATTGTGGCAATTTTGCGCCGCGACAAAATACTGTTTTGCATCGGCCACTTCACTATTTGCCATGATCAGGTATGGGAAAGGAACAGCAAAAATCGTTAACTGGTGATCTTTGAGGGAGATATCAGCATTCAACACCTCATCCAACAACTCTTCTCCTTGTTTATACGTAAGGTTCATTTTCCAGTTGGCCGCGGCGATTTGCTTTCTCATTGAGGGTTGATTTATGTTTCGTCAAAAATATGTTTCAAAGTCCGGATTTCAGCATCGCTCAGGATTTGTTTTTTTAGTTTTTTCCATGCACGAAGATCATCGATCAGTTTGTCCCATTGATACCGGCCATTTTTCCCCCAGGAAAAACTTGGAATAAATTTTGGCGTCAGTCCACCATCAAAAATATTGCAGCAAATCCCTACTACGGTACCTGTGTTGAAGGAACTGTTGATCGCCGACCGGGAAAAATCTCCCATCAGCAGCCCGCATTTTTGGCCGGCGTCGATAAAGGCATTTTGTTTAGCCGACCACAGCTTCACCATACCCGCATTATTACGGAGGTTCGAATTCGAAGTCCCGGCTCCCAGGTTGCACCACTCCCCAATGACCGAATCTCCCAGGTAACCTTCATGTGCTTTGTTTGAATATCCGAACAGAACGGAATTTTTGATCTCACCACCTACGACGGAAAAAGGGCCAATACTGGTCGCTCCATAAATCAT
>DATHGW010000557.1:0-17293 GCA_035317445.1 Puia sp. | reverse complement strand
CATCCGGTCATTGAGCGAAACCTTCCTGCCGGAGAGTCGTATATTTCAAACAATATCCTGCTTGACCCTTTGTCCCAACAGATCATCATACTCACCGGACCGAATATGAGCGGCAAAAGCGCCATTTTGAGGCAAACTGCATTGATCACGCTCATGGCACATATCGGCAGTTTTGTTCCGGCTGACGCGGCAAAAATTCCCTTAACAGATAAGATATTTACCAGGGTGGGCGCCTCGGACAACCTGAGCGGAGGCGAATCCACATTCATGGTTGAGATGAATGAGACCGCAAGCATCATCAACAACATCACATCGAAAAGCCTGATCCTGCTGGATGAAATCGGTCGCGGCACTTCCACATACGACGGTATATCGATCGCCTGGAGCATTGCAGAATATTTACACCATTCGCCGCACGCGCCCAAGACGCTCTTTGCAACACATTACCATGAACTGAATGAACTGGAAATTAAATTGCCCAGGATCAGAAATTTTCACATCACCAACAAAGAAGTAGGAAATAAAGTGATCTTTCTGCGAAAATTAGCGCCGGGGGGAAGTACCCACAGCTTTGGGATCCATGTCGCAAAAATGGCGGGCATGCCGCCTGCACTGATCCAGCGTGCCAATGACATCCTGAAGCAGCTGGAGGAAAGCAGGGAAGGCCAGCACAACGGAAACGGGAAGGAAGCGCTTCGCCACGGCATCAGCAAACTGGCTGCACCTCAACTGCAGCTGTCTATATTCGACGCCCACTCGCAAACATTTGACGAGATCAGGAAAATGCTGGAAGACATCGACATCAATCGCCTTACCCCGGTAGAAGCACTCCTTAAGCTCAATGAAATAAAAGGTCTGTTAAAATGATCCGGCATTACATATAGCTCAACCACCAGTGGTTGTGGGTTGTCTTATACCGGTTGTATTTTTTGCACAAAGGGTACATAATCAGCACAACCAGGATCCATACCAAATAAACAACCCATAAATCGAAACCAAATATCTTTGGCCTGAATAAAAATGGAGAAGCAGGATCTATAATATCCTTGACGCCGCAACCAGAAAGGAAGAAAGCGGCAACGGTCAGGAAATGAATCAGAAAGAAATGTCCGACATAATAGAAAAGCGGCACCCTTCCAAAAATCGTAAAGAAAGCCGTAACCTTATTCTGCAGACCTTCAGCAACGGAAAGAAAGATCAACGAAGGTCCCAATGTAACAGAAGTATACATCAGCGAGGGGGGATATTTATTTACGTTCATAAACGAAAGGAAAGTCGCCATGGCGTTGCGCTGATGCGACCAGGGAACGGGATTTCCATAGCCATTTGCAAGCCTGAGCACAATAAACAAGATGATCAATCCAAATCCCGTCAGCAGGAGGAATTTCCTTCTCCTGATTGAGTCAAATCCCGGTTCAAACCATTTGCCCATGCAATACCCCATCAGCATGATACCCGTCCACGGCAAAAATGCATACACGATGAGTATCCCGCGATTGGGTGCATAAGCATAAAAAGTAAAAAAGCCCTGGTGTAAAAGGTTCCACCAGAAACCCACCTGATGCGCCCTGGCAGCTTCGGGATAATCCAGCAGGTTGTGTCCGAACACGATGCAGCACCCAAGCAGCAATATAACAGCAAAGGGCAGACGCAATCCGACAAGTAACCCCAGGATGACCATGCTGACGCCTATTGCCCAAATAACCTGCAGGATCAGTACATTGTACAATGGATTGAACGTAATGGCCAGTGAAACCAGGGCTACTTCGACGACGATGAGCCAAAGGCCTCTCTTGACCAGGAATGCGCTTAATTCAGATTTCGTTTTTTTGAATCCCATCAGATACGCGGAAGTACCCGCAAGAAAAATAAAAACAGGTGCACAATAGTGGGTGATAAACCGGGTGAAAAAAAGTATGGGCGTTGTTGTTTCAGGATCCAACGGATTGTGGAGATTGGCATCGTTGTGAAAAAAATCCCTGACATGATCCAGCGCCATGATGACCATGACGAGGCCCCTGAGCAGGTCGATCGAACCAATCCGGGTCCTGCCAATCGAAGTTGGTTGCATAAGCAGTTGATTGATGCTACAAATTAACCTTCTTCCAAACTAAAAACAAAACCACTCCATTTTAATGCAAGTGTTCAAAAATGAACTGCCGCGTCTGAGTAGATTCGCTTTGCGGGCAAGTCTGTAATATCTTGATTTACACATTCTTATATTATGGCCTTCCTTCATCAGGCAGGCTTTTCTAGTCTAAGTAATTTCGCGAAAGCCTTGAAAAAAGAATTTGGCATATTACCTAATGAAATGTTAAGAATGAACATGTAGTATAGGATTTTTGCTGAGCAGGCATAAACATATCGCATGGGGATATGTTAGAAAACAGAATTGACATAAATTTGTGTTTATTACTCAAGTCCGTTTTTGGTCCAGAATCCGCATCTTGTCCCTGCTGAAAAGCGTCGACTAAACTCATAAGGAGTCCAGTAATTTTTTACTGGATTTTTTTTTGCGAATACACTTACTTTCTAATCGCTTATTCCCGATCCTCAGTCTGGCCGCCTCAAATTACTCAGCTCGGTGAATTCATGTTTCAATTTATCGTACAACACGGCAAATACAGAATAATTTTTCATGTAAATTTTGTGGTGCGCTTCGACCGGTGAATAGGTTTGCCGGACATTGATCATTTTAGCCGCATCAGGCAGACTGCTCAATTCGCCGATGGCGTAGAGTCCGAGTATGGCTGCGCCGATAGCAGAAGCATCAGCGCTGTTGGTGACATATACTTTCCTGTTGAAAATGTCTGCGAGCATTTGAAGCCAGCTTTCCGACTGGATAAATCCTCCGCTCGCATAGATCCTTTCAATAGGCCCTACCATTTCTTCAAGGCAGAGCCCGATCTGGTACAGGGAAAAACTGATGCCTTCTATGAGGGAACGGAGGAAGTGCTGCATAGTATGTCCTGAGTAGATGCCAAAAAAAACTCCTTTGGCATCCGCATCCCAGACCGGCGCTCTTTCGCCCAACAGGTAAGGAAGGAAAATAAGTCCTTCGGACCCCGGAACTACTTTATCCGCCTCCGCCAGGATCGCGGCAAAGTCCCTGGAACTTTCACCTTTCTTCCCCATAAAATTCTCGACATACCATTTTACGGCAACGCCGCCATTGTTGATGGCGCCGCCAGAGACATACTGCGACTCGGTAAGAATATAATTGAATATCCTTTCTTTCTCATCATATGTAGGTGCGGGCGCCACCATCCGCACTGCACCACTGGTGCCGATAGTCAGGGCAAGGTCTCCCGGGTTCACTGCATTGCAGCCAAGGTTAGCGAGACAACCGTCATTGCCGCCAATTATAAAGGGAACGCCATCGGGCAGACCTGTTTTTTTTTGGATGCTTTTATGCAGTGCCCTTTCGATAAATGTTGGAGACACGGGAATGGATAACCGATCGACGGTGATTCCGGCTTCCAGCAGGGACCCATCGTACCATTGAAGTTTTTCAATGTCAAGCAGGCCCGTGCCTGATGCGATGGAATAGTCTACTTCATATTTGCCAAAAAAGGAAAACCATACATACTCTTTGATGGAAATGAATTTGTATGTATTGGCAAAAATTTCAGGCTGTTTATCCCGGAACCACATGATCTTGCACAATGGAGACATCGGGTGAATAGGCGTTCCGGTACGTTTGTAAATTTCCTTGCCCTTAGGCGTTAGCTTTAGTTTTGCTGCATAGTCCTTGCTCCTTGCGTCGGCCCAGGTGAGCGCGTTGGTTAAGGGAATTCCTTTTTCATTTACGCAGATCAGGCTATGGAGGGCGCAACTAAAACTGATCCCCAATAAATCCCTGGCATCGGTGTGGCCCGACACCGCCTTAATGACCCTGATCACCGCAGTCAGCAGCAGTGCCGGATCCAGTTCATTCTGGTCTGGATGCCAGGAGATGGCATCATAAGCTTCATAGGCGCTGAATAAAATGTCTCCCGAAGCAGTAAAGGCAATCGCCTTCGTACCTGAAGTTCCGATGTCAATGCCCATCATCATGATGTAAATGTAGAACAAAAAATGTAAAATATAAAATGTAAAAGTGGAACAATTCTTCACTTTCACATTTTGTATTTTACATTTTACATTTATTATTTTATATGATTTCTTTCAGTTTCCCGACAACGCTGTCGATTTCTTTTTTAGTATTATGACGGGAGAAGGAGAACCGAACGGTGACCTGGTTTGGATTTTGATTGACAGCACGGATAACATGTGAGCCCTGCTCCACGCCGCTGGTGCAGGCGCTTCCGCCAGACGCACAGATATGATTGATGTCGAGATTGAACAGCATCATCTCAGTTTTTTCTGATTTGGGAAAACTAACGCTCAGCACGGTATATAAGCTAAACCCAAGTACATCTCCATTAAAAGAAACATCCGGAACATGTTCTTTCAACTGCAAGTACATATATTTTTTCAACTCCCCGATCTGCGCTAAATCCTGTTCAAACTGCGCGGTTGCCAGTTCAAGCGCTTTTGCAAAGCCAACGATGCCATATACGTTCTCGGTACCGGCACGCATATTTCTTTCCTGCGAGCCACCATGAATATAAGGATGGATCTTAATGTTCTCATTGATGTAGAGCAGCCCTGCACCTTTCGGTCCATGAAATTTATGACTGGCTGCCGTGATAAAATGAACAGATTCATTGCGCAGGTCAAATGGGAAATGACCCACTGTTTGCACCGTATCCGAATGAAAAATGGCGCCATAGGTCTTACACAATTCGCCTACGGCGTGGAGGTCAAGCATATTACCTATTTCATTGTTCGCATGCATCAGCGTAACCAGGCATTTTTCTTTACTTTCCGTAAGCAATTGTTCAAGGCTGTCGAGGTCTATATGTCCGTCAGACAATAACTTCACATAGCTCAGCCTCGCCTCCCCCTTCTTGTTCAGATGTTCTATCGTATGCAGTGTGGCATGATGTTCCAGGGGCGAACTGATGATGTGTTTGCAATGAAGGTCGCGCACTGCCGCGGTGATGGCTGTGTTGCTGCTTTCCGTACCGCCACTTGTAAAAAATATTTCAGCGGGATGGGCATGAAGAATATTGGCCACGGATTTGCGCGCATTTTCAACCGCCAACCGGCTCTCCCTGCCATAGGAGTAAATGGAAGAAGGGTTGCCAAATTTCTCCGTAAGATAAGGCATCATAGCCTCCAGCACACGCGGATCCAATGCGGTCGTGGCCGCGTTGTCGAAATAGATTCTGTTCATGTTATCCAAGTGGATGCAAAGATAAGAAAATAGGCACTTATTGCCCATTGCCTATTGCGCATTGGTCTAAATAAACTCCCTGATATCCTGCATCAAACGCGAGGCAATATTTCTCGCAGTGGTTTCAAAATTGCTCTCGGCATAAATGCGGATAATGGGCTCAGTGTTGGATGTACGCAGATGGACCCAGTCATTGTCAAATTCTATTTTCAGTCCGTCATCGGTATTGACGGGATGATTTTTATATTTTTCTTTGATCTTGTCGAACAGATCTTTGGTATTGATCCCATTCTGCAATTCAATCTTATTTTTTGAAATAAAATAGTCAGGATATTTGGTTCGGAACGATTTGATGCCATTTTTGTGCTGTGCAAGGGCACTTAGAAAGAGGCCTATCCCGATCAGGGCATCTCTTCCATAATGCAGGTCTGGAACAATGATGCCGCCGTTGCCCTCACCTCCGATCACAGCATGCACCGCCTTCATTTTTTGGACGACATTCACCTCTCCTACGGCTGAAGGATAATATTGTCCGCCGAGTTTCAACGTAACCTCTTTGAGCGCTTTTGTACTGCTCATATTGCTCACCGTATTGCCGGATTTTCGATGCAGGACATAATCAGCAACCGAGACGAGCGTATACTCTTCCCCGAACATACTGCCATCTTCGCATACGAAACAAAGCCGGTCGACATCCGGATCCACGGCAATACCCAGGTCGGCCTTTGATTTTACTACTGAAGAACTGATTGCGACCAGGTTCTCCGGTACAGGCTCGGGGTTGTGCGCAAATTTTCCATTCATCTCACCGTTCAACAGGATGACCTCTTCAACACCCAGAGCTTTAAGCAGAGGAGGAATAAACAGCGCGCCGGTGGAATTGATGGCGTCGACCACGATCCTAAAATGTTTTTGCTGGATGGCTTTGACATCAACCAGGGGATAGTTGACTACTGCATCGATATGTTTTCTGAGATAACTGTCATTGACGGAGTAAGCGCCCAGCCGGTCCACCGGGGAAAAGCCGAACTGTCCCCTGTCTGCTCTTTCCAGCACAACGGCCCCGTCTTCGGCATTGATGAATTCTCCCTGGCTGTTCAGCAATTTCAGTGCATTCCATTCCTTTGGATTGTGGCTGGCCGTTATAACAATTCCTCCGGCTGCCTTCTCCCACAATACGGCCAGTTCAACCGTGGGTGTAGTAGACAACCCCAGGTCAACGATGTCTAAACCAAGACTGATCAGTGTACTGACAACCAGCGAGCGAACCATCTCACCGCTGATGCGGGCGTCGCGGCCAACAACGATTGTTTTACCAGAATTTTTTTCCTTGATCCAACTGCCATAGGCGGCAGTAAACCTGACGATATCCAGTGGGGTTAGATTTTCACCAGGCTTGCCTCCGATCGTTCCCCTGATCCCGGATATACTCTTTATCAATGCCACAGTTTACAAGGTTTAATTGAATGGTAAAAATAAGCATTTACCGCAGGGATTGACCAATAATTATAATTCCGATGAATTGAAAAATAAATCAAAAAAAAGATAAAAAAATATACAAAAGACGGGTTACCTTTTGGAAAAGCTATTATGTATTTGTCTTCCGAATGGTTTAAGGAATGGTTCAACAGTCCCTACTATCACCAGTTGTATTTTGAA
The DNA here is from genome assembly GCA_035317445.1 of Puia sp. GTDB lineage: Bacteria > Bacteroidota > Bacteroidia > Chitinophagales > Chitinophagaceae > Puia. The sequence goes on along the minus strand of DATHGW010000557.1, from coordinate 10,353 downwards.
CGCGATGAAAAAGAAGCGGCGCAACTCATCAGCCATTTGCTGGGCAAGTTGCAGCTCAAACCCGGTTCCCGGCTGATCGATGTGGGCTGTGGCAGGGGTCGCCACGCCAGGATATTAGCCGGCAAAGGATTTGATGTGACCGGCATCGACATCGCTCCGGACAGTATTGCATTTGCAAAACAGTTTGAACAGGAACAACTGCATTTTTATCTTCACGATATGCGCCGTCCCTGCTGGATCAACTATTTTGACTGTGCGTTTAATTTTTTTACCAGCTTTGGATTTTTCAAAACCAAAAGAGAGCATCACGATGCCATCAGAACGATCGCCCAGTCTTTACAACGGGATGGCCTGTTCGTTCTTGACTACATCAATACCGTATATACAGAAGCTCATTTAATCCCCGATACACAAAAAAAAGTCGGTGACACAGTGTTTTACCTGACCAAATGGGCAGATGAAACGCATTTTTTTAAAAGGATTCGCATCGAAGATCCCGCGGTACCTTCGCCATTAACCTATACTGAAAGGATCGAGAAATTCACCTTGAATGATTTTACAGACATGTTTGCTTTGCACGGCCTCCGGGTAAAAGACGTTTATGGAGACTATTCACTCAATGCCTACGATGAAGATCAGTCTCCCCGGCTCCTGATCATCGCATCAAGAGATGAAATGATCTAATGATGGTCATGGCTGCTCACTGAATGACACATTTTTGCGACCCGTTGTCATAATGAAGAAATATTTTTTCAGATGACGGCGTAAAATCCAATTCAAAAAATCCCTTTACGTTCCAGAGCAGATATTCGGATCCCTTACCAGGCTTATTGTTCAGGATATCTTTTGCCGGAACAAAGGCCGTCTTACTGCCAGCGCCGCTGACAATATAATGAATGCTGTCGGCCGGCAAAAAATACTGGAGAGAATGGACGTGGCCGCAGGCATAGTAAGTTCCCGGATACTGTTTGAGTATACCTCGGATCCTGGAAGACATCCTGTTGGCCGAGGGAAAACTGCTGTTAGAAGCTTTAATCCTTCCAAAAATATTGGGCCTTTTCAAGGGCTTGCTGTTCGGACCCTTTGCAAACAGGGTGTGATGTCCAGCCACAATTAATTTTTGATGATGGCTCTTTGCATATTTAATGAGGCTATCCAGCCGGCGATAAAAAATTTTTTCTATGGGGAAATCGTCCACCTGCTTTTTCTTAAAGGCTGTAATGATCAGCCGGTAAGTATCAACCAGCACAATCCGGACGGCTCCGTGATCAAGGTCGACATAGTCAGGACCGGGATCTCCATTCTGTGGCAGGAACGTATTGCGTGGATTGGCAATGGTTTGATTCTTCCTAATGTTAGCTTCGATAAATGATTCTTCCATTTTCAAAGCCCGTAGCCCCCGATCCAATTTGGTTAAGTTCCACCAATCGTGGTTTCCGGGAACAAAAAAAAACATGTCCCTTGTAGTTAGTCAGGATATCAAGCTGGGACATTATTTTTTTCCGGGTAAGTTTACTGCTGTCAAACCCTTTAAATCCGTAGGGAATAATGCCCCACAGATCGCTTTTATAACAGTTGTCGCCCAGGAAAATGACGACACTGTTTGGGTTCGCTAACAACTGTTTTCCCAGATTTTTCAAGGTTTCGCCTGTGGTGGCATCTTCCCCGGCATCGCCGACCAGAAAAACTTTAAAGCTTTGTTGCTGTGCAATGGAAGGAATGCTTGAGAACATGCAAGCGCATAAGCATGCAGTGCACCATAAACGGAATCTGGGGAAATTCATACTCACAAGTTAAGAGTTAACCGGTCTCTTCGTTGGTTAAGCCATAAGTTGTCCGGGATGGGTCCGCAATGAATCCCAACTGAAATCATAGCAAGTCCGTACCAAGTCCGTCAATCAACGGACTTGGTACGGACTTGCTGAATATGAATATCGAAAGAAATAAGGCTGATGTCAGGCTGAACCGGTAAGCCTTTGCTATTGGGGAGAGGTGTAAAGAAAAGGATTGCTTTTAGTCGGGCAGTCCGACAAAAATTTGGGAGTTAGCTCCATCTGGACTTCTGGCGGGAGCGAAACTATTGTTTCTTAATTAAATCTATGAACTCATCAAAAAGATAGCGGCTGTCATGAGGACCGGGAGTAGATTCCGGGTGATATTGAACCGAAAAAGCAGGTTTGTCTTTGATCCGGATCCCTTCGATTGAATCATCGTTCAGGTTAATGTGGGTGATCTCAACGTTGGATTTTTTTCTCACCGATTCCGGATCAACGCCGAATCCGTGGTTCTGCGTCGTAATTTCGCGTTTGCCGGTGACCAGGTTTTTGACAGGGTGATTTAGCCCGCGATGCCCGTGATGCATTTTGAACGTCGGTATATCTTCAGCGAGGGCCAGGAGTTGATGACCCAGACAGATCCCAAACAAGGGTTTTTTTTCTTTGAGTATTTCCTTTACCGTTTCAATGGCGTAACCCATAGCTGCCGGATCGCCCGGACCGTTAGATATGAAGTAACCACCGGGGTTGAAGGTTTTAACAACCGCTACCGGCGTCCTGGCCGGGAACACTTTGACATGCGCACCGCGGTCAACCATGCATTGGAGGATGTGTTGTTTGATCCCGTAATCCAGCACCGCGATCCTGATCGCCGAGTTCAGGTCACCAACTTCATAGGCCTTGTCCGTACTTACTGCAGATGCCAGTTCCAATCCATCCATCGAAGGCACTTTGGCCAGCTCTTTTTTCAGGGTCTCCACATCCAGTATCTCGGAAGAAATGATGCAATTCATGGCGCCTTTCACCCGCACATGGGCAACAAGCGCGCGAGTGTCTACTCCTTTGATACAAACGATATTGTTCGACTTGAGGTAGTCATCGAGTGATCCATTAGCCAGTTTACGCGAAAATCGTGCCTCCAGGTTCCGGCCGATCAAACCCCGGATCTTCACGCTGTTCGATTCGATGTCGCTGTCCTTAACCCCGTAGTTTCCGATGTGCACACTGTTCATGATAAGCACCTGCCCATAATAGCTGGGGTCGGTAAATACTTCCTGGTAACCGGTCATGCCTGTATTGAAACAGATTTCACCGGTCGTGGTTCCTGTCTTGCCATAGGCCTGGCCCAAATGAACCGTGCCGTCTTCCAGGAGCAATATGGCGCTTTGTTGAGTTGCGGGTTGAGCCATTATATCAAAAGTTTTGCAAAGAAAAGCAATCCGCTGTTTTATGAAGGATTAGTTTTTCACATTTCAGAAGTGAATGGTCACTGTTAAGCCTCCAGGCACAAAAAAGCAGGACCTACAATAGTCCTGCTTCATTTTATAGCTTAATGGCTGATCATATTTATTCTGCTTCCTTTTTCGTCTTTGCCGGCGTTTCCTCAACAGCCGCTGTGGTTTCTGCTGAAGCTTCTTTCTGCGTTTCGGCAGATTTTTTACGACTACTGCCACGACGTGTCTTCTTGGCGGCTTCTTTTACTTCGCCCTTACCTTTGCCATAAATCTCATTGAAATCGACCAGTTCAATCATTGCCGTTTCTGCATTATCGCCAACGCGGGCGCCTAATTTTATGACCCTGGTATATCCACCCGGGCGGCCTGCAATCTTAGTCGCCACTGTGCTGAACAATTCCGTGATCGCTTCTTTATCCTGCAAATAGCTGAATACAACGCGACGCTGATGCGTGCTGTTCTCCTTGGCTTTGGTGATGAGCGGTTCCACATATATCCTTAAAGCTTTTGCCTTAGCCAGGGTGGTCACAATGCTCTTGTGCTGGATCAATTGGCAGGCAAGGTTGCTCAACAATGCTTTGCGGTGTGAGGCCGTTCTGCTAAGATTCTTAATTTTGTCTCCGTGACGCATGATAATTTAATTTGCGAATGTGCGAATATGCGAATGTGCGAATGGTTCTGACGCATTTTTCCTCATTTTCACCCATTCATGGCCTTGTACCGTGTCGGGAATTACAAGACGTTTATTAATGTGCGAATGTTCTTACTCGTCATCTATTTTCAGTTTACTCAGGTCCATTCCAAAGTGCAGACCTCTTTCTCCCAGTACCTGCTCAATTTCAGCCAGTGATTTCTGTCCGAAATTGCGAAATTTCATCAGGTCCTCCTGTTCGTAAGTTACCAGTTCGCTCAGGCTGTTGATCTTTGCAGCTTTCAAACAGTTGAATGCGCGCACGGAAAGATCCAGGTCTTCAAGCGGCGTCTTCAGCACCTTACGCAATTGCAGGGTCTGTTCATCAACCAGGTCTTCTTTCTTTTCTTCCTTGTTGTCGAACGTAATGTTTTCGTCCGTAATAATCATCAGGTGCTGGATCAGGATGCGGGAAGCCTGTTTAACAGCTTCTTCGGGGTGGATGGTACCGTCTGTGACCACTTCCATGACCAGTTTTTCAAAATCCGTGCGTTGTTCCACGCGTGTATTTTCAATAGAGTACTTTACATTCTTGATAGGAGTAAAGATGGCATCTGTTGGAATATATCCAAATGGTGCATCTTTAGGCTTGTTGTCTTCAGCCGGAACATAGCCGCGGCCTTTGCCAATGGTAATTTCAATATCCAGTTTTGCAGAAGCATCCAGCGTACAAATAAGCAACTGCGGGTTCATCACTTCAAAACTGGGGGTTGCTTCACCAATCAGGTTAGCGTTGAATTCTGTCTTGTTCTTCAGACTCAGGCTGATCTTTTCCTGACTAACTTCATGCTCTACTTTTTTCTTGAAGCGAACCTGCTTGAGGTTGAGGATGATTTCCACAACGTCTTCGGTTACTCCTTTGAGCGTTGCAAATTCATGATCCGCACCTTCAATTTTAACACCAATGATCGCATATCCTTCCAAAGAGTTCAACAACACCCTGCGCAAGGCATTACCGATGGTTACTCCGTAACCGGGCTCCAATGGACGAAATTCGAATTGGGCTTCAAAATCAGTTGCTTTTTGCAGAATGATTTTGTCTGGTTTCTGGAAATTTAAAATGGCCATATCTAAATTTGCGATTTACGATTAAAAAAATAAGCGATTACTTGCTGTATAGTTCAACAATCAACTGCTCCTTAATGTTCTCTGGAACACTTTCACGTTCAGGATAGGCTATGAAGCTACCCTTCATCTCCGCTTCACTCCAGTCGAGCCAGTTGAATTTAACATTCTTACCACGGATATGCGTCGTGATACCCGTATTCCCCCTCGTGCTTTCCTTGAGTTCGATCACATCGCCAGGCGTAAGCTGATAAGAAGGTACATTGACGATATCGCCATTTACGGTGATGTGCTTATGCGTAACCAACTGTCTTGCAGCGGGGCGTGAAGGTGCAATTCCCAGGCGGTAAACCGTATTGTCTAAACGCGCTTCGAGGAGTTTGATCAGGTTTTCACCGGTAACACCTTTTTTACGGGATGCTTCCTCAAATGTTTTCCTGAACTGGCGCTCCAGCACACCGTAAGTGTACTTCGCTTTTTGTTTTTCTTTTAGCTGCAGCGCATACTCGCCGAGGGTCTTACGTTTGCGCTGTGCACCATGCATCCCGGGAGGATTGCTGTTCTTGTCTAAATACTTTCCGTTTCCCAGAATGGGTTCACCGAACCTGCGGGAGATCTTGGTCTTGGGACCTGTGTAACGTGCCATAATGAATGAATCGATTTTTTAATGACGGCCCACGATCAGTAAAAATCTTAAAAATGAATCGTGAACCCGGTTATGAATATACTATTATACTCTTCTTTTCTTTGGCGGACGGCAACCATTGTGCGGCAATGGCGTCACATCCTTGATCATCACCACCTCAATCCCATTGCTTGCCAGGGAACGGATGGAACTTTCACGTCCGGAGCCAGGGCCCTTTACATACACATCCACTTTTTTTAGTCCGGCTTCAATCGCTGTTTTTGCTGCGTCAGAAGCGGCCATTTGAGCTGCGTAAGGGGTGTTCTTCTTAGAACCCTTAAAACCCATCTTGCCGGCGCTGCTCCAGGAAATGAGTTGGCCCTGTTTGTTGGTTATGCTGATGATGATATTGTTAAAGCTGGCCGTGATATGCGCATCACCGTAAACATCCACTTTTACAACTCTTTTCTTTGCCGCGACTTTCGCGCTGGGGGCTTGTGCTTTTGCCATGATCTTGAATAGGTAGTCTTTTCTTTTAACAATGATTCCCGCCAGCGGCGGGAGCGAATCAATCCTCCACCTGCACCGGTATCCGCAATTGATTCTTAATAAATGGTGCAATATGTCAGCCCCGGGCAACTCCCGGAAGTGATACTACTTCTTATGCGCCTTTTTCTTACCGGCTACGGTTCGGCGTTTACCCTTCCTCGTACGGCTGTTGGTGCGTGTACGCTGGCCCCGCACGGGAAGCCCCTTGCGATGACGCAATCCGCGATAACAGGCAATATCCAGCAAACGCTTGATATTCATCTGTACATCTGAACGAAGCGCGCCCTCCACTTTCAGTTCGTTGGTAATCACGTTACGAATGGAATTCAATTCTTCGTCATCCCATTGATTTACTTTCTTGTCAAGGCTGATCCCTGATTTTTCCAGAATATAACGGGCCGTGGCCTGGCCAATACCATAGATATAGGTAAGTCCGATTTCGCCTCTTTTATTCTTCGGTAAGTCTACACCGGCAATACGTGCCATTTGATCAGTTTATTATTTTGTTAGAAATTAATTGCAGCCTGCGCCATCGGTTCATATTCAGCGTGAATTATCCCTGTCTTTGCTTGAAGCGGGGATTCTTCTTGTTGATCACATATAATTTACCTTTTCGTCTTACGATCTTGCAATCTGCACTGCGTTTCTTAATGGATGCCCTGACTTTCATAATGTATTCGCTTTGAGCTGCCAGCAAATGCTGTTAGCCTGATTTATTTATACCTGAAAATGATTCTTCCCCTGGTTAAATCGTACGGGCTCATTTCAACTCCCACTTTGTCTCCGGGCAAAATCCGGATATAATGCATTCTCATTTTACCAGAAATGGTGGCCAGGATTTCATGCCCGTTTTCCAACTTAACCTTGAACATAGCATTGGATAGGGCCTCGATAATTGTTCCATCCTGTTTAATGAGTGCTTGTTTAGCCATACAAATTTTGGGAGCGCAAAGATAGGCATAAACACCCAAAACAAGAAAATTTGGGGGATAATATTGTGTTTTTTGTGGAAAAAATGACAGGTAATCCGCCAAACCCATACAAAAATAACACAAAATGGCTAATCCCGGGTCAAATCGACCTTAGTCATCTCATGGTAATGGTTCTGCAGCTCATGTACGGTGACGGGGTGATTCAACAAACGATGGTCCTCACGATACCAGATCTCCATAGAAGAAAAATTGCCTTTTTCAGGCAGCAGGATCCGAAATGGCCCTTTCATATATTTAATGCCCGCAGGGCCGGGCTCAGCCTTTTGAAAGTGAAATTTTAGCAATTGCACTTCATCCAGTGGGATGCCGAACAATTGATCCGGTGTGAACCAGAATTCCTGAACCGAAGTCTCTACACAAACCTCCTTGTCCTCATGATTCAGGTCGGTGACTTCTCCTTCGCTGCGCAACCCCTCATAATCAGCCAATACAATATTTCCAATCCTGAGTTCATGAAATTTGATCATATAGCACCCTTTTTGTACAGTGAATATAAAAAAAAATTATTGAAGAAAGGAGTTCCCCCGGGAAAAATTATGCGTCCGTTTCCTGTAATTGAGCACGGCCCAACCATTCAGGACAAACGCAAATATCACTTCAATACCTAGTTGATATTTTGTGTCGGCCAGCCCGCTTCCCTTCAGCACGATCATCCGCATCAGCCAAGGCGGCTTTCGCTTTATCGATCCCATTTTGAATATCGGCTTTCCGCAACTGAGTCTGCCTGATTTGCCCGTCAACGAACAGGAAAAAGGCCGGAAGGGTTATTCCGCCCAGCTCATCGTATAGTGGGGATTTTCAATGGCCAGGGCTTCCTGGGTGAGTTGCAGCGGATGAAATGTGTCCACCATCACGGCCAGTTCATTGGTCGCTTTGGCGCCAATGCTTCTTTCCACTGCACCGGGATGCGGGCCGTGCGGTATGCCTGCCGGGTGAAGGGTGAGCATTCCCCTGGTCACGTTTTTCCGGCTCATGAAATCTCCATCGACATAATACAGCAACTCATCGCTGTCAATATTGCTGTGGTTATATGGCGCCGGGATGGCAAGGGGATGATAATCGAAGAGTCTTGGGCAAAAGGAGCATACCACAAAATGATCCGTTTCAAATGTCAGGTGTACCGGTGGCGGCTGGTGAACCCTGCCTGTGATGGGCTCAAAATCGTGAATGGAAAAAGCAAAAGGATAGCAGCACCCATCCCAGCCCACTACGTCGAATGGATGATGACCATAGTGGATTCCATAGATATTGCCCCTCTTTTTGGTCCTGATCAGGAAATCACCTTTCTCGTCGATAGTGGTCAGGTCCTTCGGTCCGCGAATATCCCTTTCGCTATAAGGCGCATGCTCGAGCAACTGTCCGTATCTGCTCAAATATTTTTTTGGAAAGCGGATAGGACTGAATGATTCAATGATGAGCAAGCGGTTTGCTTCCTGATTAAATGTAAGCTGGTAAATCGTTCCTCTCGGAATGAGCAGGTAATCTCCGTAGCCGAATTCGAGATTGCCATACATGGTCCGCAATATTCCACTGCCCTCGTGGACGAAGATCAGTTCATCAGCATCCGCATTTTTATAAAAATAGTCCTTCATGCTTTCACCGGGCGCTGCCAGTGACAGGTGGCAGTCCTGGTTGATCAATATCGGTTTCCTGCTCCCGAGAAAATCCTTTTCAGGCCGGATACTGAATCCTTCAAAACTGCGGTGCTTGAGCATTTTTTCTTCGGCGACTTTTGGCGACACATCATAAGCTTTTTCAGTGCTGATGATCTCCGTGGGCGGATGGCAGTGATACAGCAGCGAAAAGTCGTTTGAAAATCCTTCAGTAGAAAACAATTGCTCCGAGTAGAGGGTGCCATCCGGTTTACGGAATTGCGTATGCCGTTTATGTGGAATAGAACCCAGTTGCTGATAACGAGGCATAGTGAATGATATTTATGGCTGAGGCATCGTGTGATTAAAGTTATGAATTCCTTCCTTAATCCCTAATTTAGGAGATACAAGATGCAAACAAAATTTCATGACCATGAAACGGATCGGCCTTCTGTCAGATACACATCATTACCTGGACGAAGCGGTTTTCACACATTTCGAATCATGTGATGAAATCTGGCATGCCGGTGACTTTGGAACTGCCGCCATTGCCGACAGGCTAAAAGCATTCAAACCCTTACGCGGTGTATATGGAAATATTGACGGGTATGATATCAGAAGCCAGTACCCGGAAAAACTGCGATGGATATGTGAAGAAATAACGGTCTACATGACGCATATAGGAGGCTATCCTCCTAAATACACCCCGGTCGTAAAAAAAGAACTGCTTGCTGACCCGCCCAAATTGTTTATCTGCGGACACTCCCATATCCTTAAAATCATGTACGACGAAGCCATTCAATGCCTGCACATGAATCCCGGCGCAGCCGGTAAACAAGGCTGGCACAAGCTGCGGACCCTTATCCGCTTTGTGGTTGACGGCAGCAACATGAGGGATTGCCAAGTGATTGAAATCGCGTAATTTTAAATAAAAATATATGAGCGTCAATTCAAAACATATCGCCACATTCTTATTGGGAGCAGCTGCTGCCCTGGCTACCCAGAAATATATGTCCATGACCCCCGAAGAAAAAGAAAAACTTGCCGCCCAGTTGAAAGACAAAGCACACCAGTTCAAAAATGAGGCTGAAACCGCAGCCGACAAGGCAAAGGAATATTTTGCCGAACTCAAAACCAAGGGCGGCGATGCCCTGAAAACACATTTCCCGGATGCAGAAAAATTTATTCACAATCTTTTTTCAGCGGGATCACCGGCCAAAGAACCGGGCGGCACAGCATCCTGATCTACGGACTTTTACAATCATTGTAAGCATCGGGTATGGGAAATGATCGATGGAAACTGGTCCTGGCTTTTGCGGCAGTTTATATTATCTGGGGCTCTACGTATTTAGGCATTCTGATCGCTTTAAAGAGCTTCCCTCCCTTCCTGATGACAGCCTTGCGTTTTTTGCTGGCAGGCATCCTGCTTCTTGCATGGAGAACCTGGAAGCATGATCAGGTTCCCTCTCTTAAATCCATTCAACAAAATGGTTTTGCCGGCATTCTCACTTTATTCGGAGGCGTCGGATCGGTTGGATGGGCTGAACAATATTTATCTAGCGGCCACGCAGCCATCATCGTAACGGCAATTCCGTTTTGGTTTGTTTTGT
>DATHGW010000556.1:0-2632 GCA_035317445.1 Puia sp. | reverse complement strand
AAATTATCAGGAGCCGACCCAATCACGCTCACAGGAAGCAACACAGCGAAACTTTCCATAGGCGGACTACAGCAAGGAACCTATCTGTTCGAACTTGATGTTACGGACAACAAGGGTGCTATGGGCACAGACCTTGTCACTGTGCAAGTGAATGCTCCCGAGCGCAGGCCTGTAGTCAATCAGGCGCCATTCGCCGATGCAGGAAACGATACGTCTGTCCAGATTTCCGATAATGGGGTGTTGTTGAATGGATCGGGATCATATGATCCTGATGGGCAAATTTTCTCCTATTCCTGGAACCAGGAATCCGGACCAAATGTGGCAAACATAGAAACAGCAGAATCGGTCACGACACCCATTAGTAATTTGATACCTGGCAACTATGTTTTCCAGCTTACTGTCACGGATGATCAGGGTGCAATTGACACGGCCTCGGTCAGAATCGTGGTGGGCAATAATCTGAGGTATCTTGAGCAAATTGTTCTCTATCCGAATCCTGCGCATGACCTGGTTCATTTCAGGCTGACCAGCGACATTCGCGGCATGGTGAAAATAAATGTTTATGACCTGAGTGGCAAAATCGTCAGGAGCATGCAAATGCACAAGGATCAGAACATTCTCGACAACTCGATCAATGTGGCTGACTTCTCCGCAGGCATGTACACAATACAGTTTATTATTGGAGATAACGGGCGATTCACCAGCAAGCTGATCAAACAATAGAACATAGCCTTTTTCCTATAGCCTTGGAGAATAAAGTTGTATTTGCTTCACAAAATAAGCCGTATCTTAAGTGCAAAAAACGAGTATGTTCAGTTTTGAAGCTGGAGAAAAAAAAGAGTATGCCAATCTTGAAAAATCAGGAAAGAAAATAACTTACCTTCTAATTTTCTCGATATTCAGTCTTTGCTATTTGCCTTCGCTTGCACAGTATCCGGCGCAAAAACCAGTAACTGCTGTAGTCGATTACGCTATTCATGGTTATCTGGAGTGGCTGCCGGCCGACTATAATCAGAGCCCCTCCAAAAAATATCCCCTGTTGATTTTTTTACATGGAATGAAGGAAATTGGAAACGGCAGTAAAGAACAACTTACCAGGTTATTGAAATGGGGTCCGCCAAAGATAATAAGCGATAAGAAATTTCCTTTAAGTTTTAATGTCGACAATGAAAGGCTATCCTTTATTGTTTTATCTCCCCAGTTTATTTCTAACGCCAGAAACTTTAAATTAATTGATACGCTTATTAACTATGCATTGATCAAATACCGGATAGACCCTGAACGCATATACCTTACAGGAATGAGTATGGGCGGGGGTATAGCCTGGCTATACGCTGGGGCAGGAAAGAAATTTTCTCAACGCCTTGCCGGGCTGTATGTGGTCAGCGGAAACACCAAGTCTTATCCTCCCAATGTACGCAATATCATAGCTGCCCATTTGCCCGTGAAAGCGATGCATAATTCCGGCGATAGCGTAGTTCCTGCTTCGAATTCCATTGATTGGGTGAAAAATCTGAACACCCACTTTCCGCCTATACAGCCAAAAGCCGAGCTAACACTTTTTGACGAAAATGCCCACGATGCGTGGACGAAATCATATGACCCCGCATATAAAGAAAATGGTAAAAATGCCTATGAATGGATGCTCTCCCACAAAAGAATTGGATTTAATATCACTAACTCTGTTATTAGGGATAGCGTTTCTGTATCCGTGAAATAATGCAGTATATTGTTTGATGGGTTCAGCCCTCCGGCCTAACGCTTTTCATTTCTTTTATTCTCTTAGAACGGCTAAACCGGGTATTAATTTTCCCAATTTGGGAGAAATTAACAGATAATTCACATCTTTCGGTTTGGCATAATAATTGAACAGTAGGACTAGCTCGTTAATTCAACGCATAACGCTATAAAACCTGAAGGCAGGAATTAGCAAAGTCCATCAATCTAAAAATCCTTGAAAAACATGTTAAGCCGCTACTATCCGCTTACCCTTCAGGCTTTACTTGCGTTTACCCTAACTGCGCCCTTGGACCTCGAGGCAGGAAGGGGCTCTGAAGAAAATAGCGACAAATCCTATTCTTCCACTAATCATTCATTTGTTTCCTCGTATAGATTATCAGATAATTTATTTACACCTGAATTTGCTGTCGTTGCTGATGCAGGTAAGGATATAGTATTGCCACTTGCCCAATTGAATGTTACCACCAAACTTACTTTAACAGGTTCTGGAAAGGGTAGTATTACTTCCTGGAAATGGACATTGGTTTCAGGGGCTGCTGTTTCTATTTCCAGTCCGAATGCCCAAAATACCCTCGTATCGGGATTTCAGGCAGGCTTTTATATTTTCCAGCTTAGCGTTAGTGATGGCACAACAACAGCGACTGATTTGGTCACTGTAAAAGTAGTCGACTATCAGAAAAAGGGAGAAAGCCCTTGCCGCATTGGCGCTCCGGTAACATGGAATTTGACCCCAACAAATAGCACGGCAATTTACCGACCCTATCTTAGGAGAGATGGCTTTAATATCCTCGGCGGTGACACCATTAAAATTCCGCGGAATCCAAAGAATGGCGGAGTTTATGCCGGGATTAACCTTGGTGATTTTGGCGGAAGCGCAGGATGCCCAGTAGTG
>DATHGW010000555.1:0-5173 GCA_035317445.1 Puia sp. | reverse complement strand
CACCATGATCCGAAGCGCCTGTCAATGGATAATTGGCATCCATCAACCGCTTGAGTGCAATGGCGAGGTCTTTTCTTGTCGGGTAAACAATGGCAGTATGAAAAAGCCCGGTGCTATTCGCCGGCGCGGGCGAACCGTCCTTGCTGTACCATGTATTAAGTCCGATATGATGATGATAGCCGCCCGCTGAAATAAAGGCAGCGCTATCGCCATACATAGTAACGAGTTCAAAACCCAGTAAATCCTGGTAGAACGCAAGGGCCTTTTTTAAATCAGAGACTTTCAGGTGAACGTGACCGATACGGGTTTGGGCTGGAATAGTATAAGCCATACAATCAGATTAAGCGCCTACAAAATTGGCATTGCCATAGAGTTCTTCCTTTAATTGTTTTACACGCGCATCTTCCAGGTATTCATCAAATGTCATCAGGCGGTCGATGATCCCGTTCGGGGTAATCTCAATAATACGGTTCGCGACTGTTTCGAGAAAGGTATGGTCATGCGAGGTCAGTAATACGATCCCCTTAAAATTGCTCATACTCTCATTGAAAGCCTGAATGGATTCCAGGTCAAGATGATTGGTTGGTTCGTCCAATATCACCACGTTCGGATCCTGCAACATCATGCGGCTAAGCATGCAGCGCACTTTCTCTCCGCCGCTTAATACGCCGACCTTTTTCATCACCTCATCTCCACTGAATAGCATCTTTCCCAAAAATCCTCGCAGGAATGGTTCATCGACATCGGTTACATGAGCCGGAACAAACTGGCGCAACCAGTCCATGAGGTTGATGTCCTTATTCAAAAAATACTGGCTATTGTCATTTGGCAGGTAGGCGGTGGTGACTGTGGTTCCCCATTCATATTTTCCTGTATCTGCGTCCATCCCTTTATTGATGATCTCGAAAAAACTCGTCAGGGCATTATGGTCCCTGCTCACCAGCGCAATCTTATCGCTCTTGTTTATGGTGAAGTTCACATCAGAAAACAACATACGGCCATCTTCTGCAGTCCTTGACAATTTTTCAATCCGCAGGATCTGGTTCCCTACTTCGCGCTGCTGGCGGAAAATAATGCCGGGGTAACGGCGGTTGGAAGGTTCAATTTCTTCAATCGTCAATTTTTCAAGCGCTTTTTTTCTTGAGGTAGCTTGCTTTGATTTAGATGCATTGGCCGAGAACCGCGCGATAAAATCAATGAGCGCCTGGCGCTTTTCTTCTGTTTTTTTATTCTTATCTCCCATCTGGCGCGCCATCAGCTGTGATGACTCATACCAGAAGGTATAATTGCCCGTAAATATTTTTATTTTCTGGCGATCCACATCAGCCACATGCGTACAAACGCCATCCAGGAAGTGCCTGTCGTGCGACACGACGATCACAATGTTTTCATAACCTGCAAGGAAGTTTTCAAGCCAGTTGATCGTTTCGACATCCAGGTCATTGGTAGGCTCATCCAGCAACAAGATATCAGGATTGCCAAAAAGGGCTTGCGCGAGCAATACCCTCACTTTCTGGGTTCCGGTCAATTCCTTGAGTAGCATACCATGATAAGACTCCTTAACACCCAGGTCACTGAGTAGTGCTGCGGCATCGCTTTCAGCGGTATATCCTCCCATTTCTCCAAAAAGCCCTTCTAATTCGCCGGCGCGCATACCATCTTCTTCCGTAAAATCGGCCTTGGAATAAATGGTATCGCGCTCCTGCATGATGTCCCACATTTTCTTATGGCCCATCAGCACAGTATTCAGCACGGTGGTCTCGTCAAATTCAAAACGGTTTTGTTTCAACACGGCCATTCTCAGGCCCGGATCGATTTCGATAGAACCCTTATTTGGCTCGATCTCGCCGGAGAGGATCTTTAAAAAAGTCGACTTCCCCGCACCATTTGCTCCGATGACACCATAGCAATTGCCCTTGGTAAACGTCAGGTTCACCTCATCAAACAATACCCTTTTACCAAAGGAAAGAGTCACATTGTTCACTCTGATCATGCTTGCTTATTTTAATAGAGGCGCAAAGGTACGATTCCTTGTGTTAAAAGAAGCAACCCTTCCGGGGAAGGGTCTTCCGGAATCATATATTTTAAAATGTCATTTATCGCTTTTGAGTCCGGCGAGAATGTATTCCGAGTTCAATTTAGCGATGTTCTGCATGGAGATTTCCTTTGGGCAAACAGACTCGCAGGCCGTGGTATTGGTGCAACTGCCAAAGCCCTCTTTATCCATCTGGGTGAGCATGTTGACGACACGCGTAGAGCGTTCGGGCGCGCCCTGGGGCAATAGCGCGAGGTGCGAGACCTTTGCAGAAACAAAAAGCATGGCCGAACTGTTTTTGCAGGCCGCCACGCAAGCGCCGCAACCAATGCAGGCTGCAGCGGCAAAGGATGCATCCGCCTTTTCCTTTTCAATAGGCAATGAATTCGCATCCACCGCATTGCCCGTATTAACAGAAATAAAACCTCCCGCCTGGATGATCCGGTCGAAAGCAGAACGGTCTACGATAAGATCCCTGATGACAGGAAAGGCTTTTGCCCTCCAGGGTTCAATAGTGATGCTGTCGCCATTCTTGTATGCACGCATGTGGAGTTGACAGGTGGTATTGGCATGCCAGGGACCATGGGGACGGCCATTGATGTACATAGAACAGGTTCCGCAAATACCCTCGCGGCAGTCATGGTCAAATGCAATGGGATCCTTTCCTTCTGTGATCAACCGTTCATTCAACACGTCGATCATTTCCAGGAAAGACATTTCAGAAGAAATATTTTCGACGGGATAAGTTTCAAAATGGCCTTTATCCTCTTTGTTTTTCTGTCTCCAGACCTTCAATGTAAGATTCATTAAATAATGTTCCATAATGTCTACTTATAGCTTCTTTGACTTGGTTTTGCAACATCAAAAATTAATTCTTCCATATGCAGATCCCAGTTGTGCTCGCTCTTATACTCCCACGCTGAAACAAAACCAAAATTTACATCGTCCCTCCTCGCTTCGCCGTCTTCCGTCTGCATTTCTTCCCGGAAATGTCCTCCACAACTTTCTTTCCTGTTCAGCGCATCAATGCACATCAGTTCTCCGAGTTCAATAAAATCCGCTACCCGGTTGGCCTTATCGAGTTCCGGGTTCATTTCATTGATCTCTCCGGGGATTTTCAAATCGCTCCAGAATTCTTTTTTGAGTTCCTGGATTTCACGGATCGCCTCTTTCAGCCCATTTTCATTGCGCGCCATGCCACATTTATCCCACATGATCTTGCCCAGGCGTTTGTGAAAACTTTCCACCGTTTGCTTTCCGGCGATATTTTTCAATTGGTTGATGCGACCAGCCACTGCATTTTCCGTTTCCACAAATGCAGGATGGTCGGTTGAGATCGCAGCCGTGCGGATCTCATCCGATAAATAATTGCCGATGGTATAAGGAATGACAAAATATCCATCGGCTAATCCCTGCATCAATGCAGACGCACCAAGCCGGTTGGCCCCATGGTCGCTAAAGTTCGCTTCTCCCAGACAATAGAGTCCGGGAATCGTGGTCATGAGTTCATAATCGACCCAGAGTCCGCCCATGGTATAGTGCACCGCGGGATAGATCCGCATCGGCACTTCATAAGGATTTTCACCGGTGATCTTTTCATACATATCAAAGAGGTTCCCGTATTTTTCCTTGACCACTTCTCTTCCTTTTTGGAGGATCACTTCCGCCGATGGATTATCGATACCTTGTTTGCTGCATTCAATCTTTCCATAACGGGCAAATGCATCCGCGTAATCGAGGTACACCGCCTGCTTGGAAGTTCCAACTCCATACCCAGCGTCACATCGCTCCTTGGCTGCCCGGCTCGCTACGTCTCTTGGAACGAGGTTTCCAAAAGCAGGATATCTTCTTTCCAGGTAATAGTCTCTTTCTTCTTCGGGTATATCTTTTGGTTTCCTTTTGTCGTCCTTATTTTTTGGAACCCAGATGCGCCCATCGTTGCGAAGGGATTCGGACATCAGGGTCAGCTTTGACTGATAGTCACCCGATACCGGGATGCAGGTCGGATGAATTTGTGTGAAACAGGGATTGCCGAAATAGGCTCCTTTCTTGTGTGCTTTCCATGCCGCGGTAACATTGCAGCCCATTGCGTTGGTTGAGAGGTAGAATACGTTTCCGTAGCCGCCGCTGCATAACAGGATCGAATGACCGAAATAACGCTCGAGTTTTCCTGAAACGAGGTTCCTGACGATGATGCCGCGCGCCTTTCCATCGATCACGACCAGGTCGAGCATTTCATGTCTTGCGTACATAGTAACGTTTCCAAGGGTCACCTGCCTTTCCAGGGCCTGGTAGGCGCCGATCAGCAATTGCTGCCCCGTTTGACCTGCAGCATAAAAGGTGCGCTGAACCTGAGTTCCGCCGAACGAGCGGTTACTCAGCAGTCCGCCATATTCCCTGGCGAAAGGAACGCCCTGGGCTACGCATTGGTCGATGATGCCTGCGCTCACTTCGGCCAGGCGATGCACGTTGGATTCACGGGAACGGTAATCACCTCCTTTGATCGTGTCATAAAACAAACGGAATACGCTGTCCCCATCATTCTGATAATTTTTTGCGGCATTGATACCTCCCTGTGCGGCAATGCTGTGCGCCCTTCGTGGAGAATCCTGGAAGCAAAATGCTTTTACCTGGTAACCCAGTTCGGCCAGGGATGCTGCGGCCGAAGCGCCCGCGAGGCCCGTGCCTACGATAATAATTTCCAGCTTGCGTTTGTTGGAAGGATTCACCAGCTTAACATGACCCTTATAATCATTCCACTTTTGTTCCAATGGACCCGCAGGCGATTTAGCTTTCAGCATATAACAAATGTGATTATTATTTTTTCAGCTTATCCAACCAAAATACATCGAGATCGGCATCATAGCAAAAGCCAGTGGCACGATGATTGAAAAACCAACGCCAATGGCGCGCACCAGGCTAACATATCGGTTGTTGCCAAGTCCAAGTGTTCTGAATGCGCTCAAAAATCCGTGCAACAAATGATAGGCCAGCGAAATGCAGGCGATCACATAGAGCACAACCACCCATGGTTGCGAAAAAGTATCCCGCATCAACGCGTACAGGTCATGCATAGGCTTACCGTCGATAATGGTTTCTTCAACGCCGGTAAAGCGGGAGGGGATCCAAAAATGTTTC
>DATHGW010000554.1:0-6321 GCA_035317445.1 Puia sp. | reverse complement strand
GTTCAGTATGGTGCCCGCGAGGCTATAAGCGAAGGAGGCTGTTGCTCCGATGGCAATCAGCACATTCATGTTGGGCAGGCCATTGCGGAGGCTTTGCAGCGCGCTGCGACCGAAAAACTGCATGCCGGTCACATACACTGGAACGCAGAGACCAAGTTGCACCCATGGATTCATCAACACATGCCAATGGGTCCATTTTTCGAACATGTGCATCATGAGCACCAGGGTAAACGGCAAACAGATCAGGAGGTAGCGCAGGTATTTATTAATGGTTCTTTTAGCAGGCCCTTCATTCAACTCCTGTTCATGTGCCACTTTGTATCCGAGCGCTTCAATTCCCTTTTCGATTTCGCTCTTCGTTAGATTTCCGTTGATTTCAAAGCTGAGATCTCCGGTCAGGCTCACCCGGATATCCTGCAATCCCTTCTTCTCAAGATATTTATTGATGGTCAGTGCGCAGTTTGAGCAACTCATTCCTTCCACTTTCCAATTGACTTTTTCCATTGCTTTAATTTACAGGTATCATCTTAATGGCAAATTTACCTCATTATAAAGAAAGTTACCTTTGAGGCATGGAAAGGGTATTTTCTTTGGATGAGATCCAGGCTATTGCAGCTGCATGCTGGAATGATTATGCTGCAAGTCGCGTTTTCGCTTTTCATGGCGAAATGGGGGCGGGAAAGACCACCTTTATTCATGCACTCTGCGATGCCCGGAACGTGAGCAGTCCGGTGGGAAGTCCGACTTTTTCTATCATCAATGAATATGTTTTCCCGGGGGGAAAAATTTATCATATTGATCTTTACCGTTTGAAAGATGAAGAAGAAGCGATCCGGGCCGGCGTAGAGGATTGCCTGTATTCAGGAGAGATTTGCCTGGTGGAATGGCCTGAACATGCCGCCGGGATTTTCCCTCCCGGAACGGTTCATCTTTTTATTAATATAGTCAATCCAGCGACCCGCAAAATCATGCAAAAGGCTTAGCCATAATTGCATTACAATTCAATATAAAATTGTAATTTAACCGTCCGTTTTGTCTCATAAATAAGGATTGATAAGCCCTGAAACATGTCTCAGCACAAACCGATCATCAGCACTTCATTCAGCTACGAAACATTAGAAGAAACACTTGATGTAAAGCCCCAGGGGGCCCAGTTGCACATCGGTATACCCAAGGAGACCGCGTTCCAAGAGAACCGCATTGCCCTGACGCCGGATTCCGTTGGTGTTTTGGTAAGCAATGGTCATGAAGTGGTGCTTGAACACAACGCCGGTGACGCCGCCCATTACCGCGACAGAGATTATAGTGAGGCCGGAGCCAAAATTGTTTATGACAAGGCCGAAGTGTACAAATCGCCGATCCTGGTGAAATCCGCTCCCGTTATTGAAGAGGACCTGCCGCTGTTGCAAATGAACCAGACCATTATTTCGCCCATCCATTTGTCTGCGCTGAAGGCGGAGTTGCTGGAAAAAATGATGGAAAAGCGCATTACGGGCATTTCGTTTGAGAATTTGAAAGATGACAGTGGAAGCTATCCCATTGTCAGGAGCATGAGCGAAATAGCCGGCAGTGCCGTGATGCTGGTCGCAGCGCAATATTTAAGCTCGGCGAATCATGGTAAGGGCGTGTTGCTGGGTGGCATTTCCGGCGTACCGCCTACCAAGGTCATCATCCTTGGAGCTGGGATAGTCGGAGAATATGCTGCCAGGGCTGCTTTGGCCCTGGGCGCTTCTGTGAAGGTTTTTGACAACAGCGTCTACCGGTTAAAAAGACTTCAGAACAATATCGGGTTCAGGATCTATACCTCTGTTATCGAACCCAGGATCCTGTCCAAGCAATTAAAAACCTGTGAAGTTGCGGTGGGTGCGCTCACTTCGCAAAGCGGCAGGACGCCCGTCGTCGTCACGGAAGAGATGGTCAGCAATATGCGGCCCGGAAGTGTAGTCATCGACGTGAGCATCGACAGGGGCGGTTGTTTTGAGACTTCTGAAATCACTTCGCACGAACATCCGATCTTTCTCAAGTATGGTGTCATTCACTATTGTGTTCCGAATATCCCTTCTGGTTTTGCGCGCACTGCGTCGCAGGCCATCAGCAATGTGCTGATGCCTTTATTGATGGAGGCTGGTGAAGACGGTGGCATCGAAAACCTGGTCTGGCATAAAATACATTTACGCACCGGTATTTATCTTTTTAAAGGAGCGCTCACGAACTTTCACATGAGCCAGCGATTTGATTTGAAATATACCGATTTGAATTTGCTGATCGCGAGTCAAAGGTGATGGTCCGTGTCAGCAAGCGAAAAATTCATTTATAATCCGTCACGTCAATCCTCTCTTCACAAAACCCATATTCCTGCACATCATTAGATCCCACGATCACCAGGCGGTCATGACAATAACTTTTCATCAACTCCTGGTAAAGCGCCACGCCATCAACGTCAAGGTTGGTACAGGGTTCGTCGAGCAGGATCACCGGGGTATCCGAAAAGATGGCCTGGGCCAGTTTCACCCTTTGCTTCATGCCGGAAGAAAAATAACGTATCTGCTTATCCGCGGCGGTTTTTAACAGGACGAGGTCCATGATTTGCTGAATCGAAAGAGAAGAAAAAAAAGGTTTAAATATCCGGTGAAATTCCAGGAACTCTTTGAGGGTCATTTCTTCTATCAGTTCCAGGTAGGGCGCGGAGAAGGAGATTTGCCTGTAAACGGTTTCAGATGACAGTTGACGGTTGACAGTTGACAGTACTTTTTGATTTAAATGCACTTCTGTTAACTGTAAACTGTCATCTGTCAACTCATATCTCACAGTTCCCTCACTCACCCCAATCGCGCCCGCAATCAACTGAAGCAGGGTAGATTTTCCCGAGCCATTGGGCCCAATGATGGCATAGGAATAGCCGGTCACAAATTCATAACTGAGATGTCGAAAGATCCAGTCGCGGTTGAAGCGTTTGCCGGCATTAGTCAGCGTAATCCTCATCCAAACTGCTTTTGCTGTAGCGTTTAATAATACCCCTGCTGCTTTCGCGGATAAAAGTCACAATTTCATCCCTTTCATCCGTGGCAGGAAATTCTTCTTCGAGGAATTCAAGGGCCTGGGAAGTGTTCATGCCCTTATTGTAAAGAATGCGGTATATATCCAGGATATGATTTATTTTTTCAACGGTGAATCCCCGTCTCTTCAGACCGACTGAATTCACGCCGCTGTAACTCAATGGCTGGCGGCCGGCCTTGATATAAGGGGGCACGTCTTTTCCCACCAGGGAGCCTCCGCTCACAAATGCATGTTGACCGACCCTGACAAACTGGTGAATCGCGCACATGCCACCCAGTATGGCCCAGTCTCCGATCAATACATGTCCTGCCACCTGGGTATTGTTGCTCATGATGCAATGGTCGCCCACGATGCAATCATGGGCCAGGTGACAATAGGCCTGGATCAGGCAATTGCTGCCGATAGCCGTTTTCTCCCGGTCCTTGGTTCCGCGATTTACCGTCACAAATTCGCGGATGGTGGTATTGTCGCCGATAAATACGTTGGAATATTCGCCCTGGAATTTGAGATCCTGTGGAATGGCCGCGATGACCGCGCCAGGAAAGATCCGGCAGTTCATACCAATCCTCGCTCCTTCCATGATCGTCACATTCGATCCGATCCAGGTGCCTTCGCCTATTTCCACATCCTGGTGGATTACCGTAAATGGATCGATCTTCACATTGGTGGCAAGATGGGCATTGGGATGAATATAAGTATGCGGATGAATCATTCGGTTTTCAATTGATGGACTGAAGGGCTGTTCCGTAGGAATATTTTCTCCTTTTGTGATTACAGTTTTCCTCATAAAAAAAGCTGAGAAACCCCAGCATGGCACAAAAATAACCTTATTTGGAGCAATTTGGCCAAATTAACTTCTCTTTACCAATTGCGCAACCAGGTCCGCCTCGGTCGCAATCTTGTTTCCAACGAATACCGTTCCACGCATTTCGCAGATGCCCCTCCGGATAGGGGAAATCAATTCCATACGCATGATCATCGTATCACCCGGAACTACTTTTGATTTGAATTTGCAATTGTCAATCTTCAGAAAATACGTGTCATACTCTCCTGTCGGCATACTATTGATGGCCAGGATGCCGCCTGTTTGCGCCAGAGCTTCGATCTGCAAAACGCCCGGCATGACAGGGTTTCCGGGGAAATGGCCAACAAAAAAAGGTTCATTGAATGTAACGTTCTTGATGCCGACAATGTACGTATCAGCCAGTTCAATGATCTTATCTACTAACAGAAAGGGATACCGGTGCGGAAGTGTTTTTTCTATTTGCTGCGTGGTATATATCGGTGGTTGATTCGGGTTATATACCGGAACGCCTTTGACGTGTTTGTTTTTCTTGATGTACTGTTTGATCTTTTTTGCAAAATCCACATTGGTGGAGTGGCCGGGGCGATTGGCGATAATATGACTCTTGATGGGATAGCCGATGAGTGCGAGATCACCGATCACATCCAGCAGTTTATGCCTTGCTGGTTCATTGAGAAAACGCAATTCGAGGTTGTTCAGGTACCCTTCACTTTTTACTTCTATTTTATCGCGGCGGAAGGCCTTGGCCAGCCGGCTCATTTCTTCTTTGGTGACCGGCTTGTCTACCACGACGATCGCATTGTTGATGTCCCCCCCTTTAATCAGGTTATTATCCAGCAACATCTCGAGCTCATGAAGGAAACAAAACGTGCGACAGGGAGCAATTTCTGTTTTGAAGTCAGCCATTGTTTTCAAACCGGCATGCTGGGTGCCCAGCACGGGGCTGTTGAAATCGATCAGTGTGGTGACCTTATACTCCATGGATGGCATGGCGACCATGTCTACCCTTTTTTTTTCATCGTAGTGACTGATGTTGGTGTCGATGCTATACCAGGATTTGGCGGCATCCTGTTCCACCACGCCGGCTTCTTCAATGATCTCCACGAAAGGCTCCGAGCTTCCATCGATAATGGGTATTTCCGGACCATTCAGTTCGATCAGGCAATTGTCGACGCCCATGCCCACCAGAGCGGCCAAGACATGTTCCACCGTACTCACCTTGGCGCCATTTTCTTCCAGGGTCGTTCCTCTTGACGTGTCTGTCACGAGGTCGCAGTCAGCCTTAATGCACGGCCTCCCAGGCAGATCGATCCGCTGAAACTGGAAGCCATAGCCCGGATTGGCGGGCTTTAGCGTCATATCCACGTTAATGCCTGTGTGCAGACCAGTACCTGAAATACTCACCGGGGAACTAAGCGAATGCTGCTTGTCTGGGTTGAAATTTGTATCCATTCTTTTTCTTAAGTCGACAAAGATACAATTCGTTGATGAATAGTGGTGGCGGGGAGCTAGCCACTCCCCACTCGCCAGGCAACCTGAATTAACAAAAGATTACCTCAAGCATTATTTTAACCGCAAATGATTTAATTTTATTTGTACTTAAACGAAACATATGGAAGGAAAAAAGTCAAAAATTCTATTGTGCGAAGACGACGCGAACCTGGGCAGTGTGTTAAAGAATTACCTGGAGCTGAATGATTTTGATGTAACGCTGGAAAGGGACGGCCGCCTTGGCCTGGCCGCTTTTCAAAGGGAAAAATTTGACCTGTGCCTGCTGGATGTGATGATGCCGCATATGGATGGGTTTACCCTGGCCGAAGAAATCCGTGATGTTGATCCTGACATCCCTTTATTCTTTCTCAGCGCGAAGACCATGAAGGAGGATATTATACAGGGTTATAAATTGGGAGCAGATGATTACATCACCAAACCCTTCGATAGTGAAGTGCTGTTGCTGAAGATCAAGGCCATCCTCAAACGCAACGATGACCTCAATAAAGAATCTGACAATAAAGAATTCGACCTCGGCATGTATCATTTTAATCCAAAGCTCAGGGAGCTTAGCCATAAGGGCCATACCCAAACCCTTTCGCCGAAAGAGAATGAATTGCTGAAAATGCTAAGCGAACATTTGAATGATCTGTTACTCCGCGAATCGGCCCTGAAGAAAATCTGGGGCAGTGACACCTATTTCAACGGTCGCAGCATGGATGTGTACATTGCCAAGCTGAGGAAATACCTGAAAGAAGATCCCACCATTGAAATTGTCAATATTCATGGAAATGGGTTTAGGCTGGTGACGCCTACTCCGTAGGGAATGTCGAATGTAAAATATTAAATGTAAAATGTAAAAGCGAAGGCTGTCCTCACTTTTACATTTAATATTTTACATTCTACATTTAAAAGAGCATCGGCCCCACCCCGCCAGGCTGTATCCTTTTGAGATGCTCATAAGCTTT
>DATHGW010000553.1:0-5900 GCA_035317445.1 Puia sp. | reverse complement strand
AGATAAAAAAATTCTGGAAACTGCTCGGGCCGGGACTGATCACCGGCGCCAGTGATGATGACCCTTCGGGAGTTGCCACTTATTCGCAGGCGGGGAGCGGTTTTGGACTGACTACGCTCTGGACCGCCCTGATCACGTTTCCCCTGATGGCTGCGGTACAAGAAATGTGTGCCCGCATTGGCGCGGTCACTTGCCAGGGCCTGACGGGTATACTCAAAACGCATTATCCCAAAGGCATTACCTATGTAATGCTGATTTTCAGTCTGCCTGCAATCGTGCTCAATATCGGCGCTGACCTGGAAAGCATGGGCGCAGTGGCACATTTGATCATCCCGAAAGTTCCGGTATTCCTGTTTGAAATTATCTTCACGATACTGATTTTGCTGGGAATGATCTTTTATAACTACCAGAAACTCTCCTCCATCTTAAAATGGTTATGTCTTGTGCTGCTCACATATCTTCTGATACCTTTTTTTGTCAAAGTGGATTGGGGCAAAGTTGTAAGAAATACCTTCATTCCAACGATCAGGTTCGATAAGGATTTCTTCGAGATCCTGGTCGCCATTCTTGGTACCACGATTTCTCCCTATCTATTTTTCTGGCAGGCTACCATGGAAGCTGAAGATATCATCAATGCAAAAAAAAGCGTTGTTGTCGACAAGATATTCCTTGGTAAAATGCAGATAGACATCTTCTCTGGCATGTTCTTTTCCAACCTGGTCATGTTCTTTATCATCCTGACGACCGGGGTGGTCTTGTATGATGCAGGCATCAGGAAAATAGAAACCGTCCAGCAGGCTGCGAAGGCGCTGGAGCCGCTCACCGGTCATGTCAGCTATTTATTTTTTGCAGCGGGAATTATCGGAACTGGCTTTTTGGCTATCCCCGTTTTAGGGGGCTCACTTTCCTACATTGTTGCTGAAACTTTTAACTGGAAGCAGGGTTTACAAAAAAAATTCAGCCAGGCACCCGGTTTTTACTTCACCATCATCCTTTCATTGGTTGCCGGCCTTTCGCTGGATTTCCTCAACATCAATCCCATCCGGGCCCTGCTCTATACAGCGGTCTTGTATGGACTGACGGCGCCGGTGATGATTGCCATCATCCTGCACATTTCCAACAATAAAAAAATCATGGGGGATGCCTGCAATGGCAAATGGTCAAACTTTTTGGGTGGCCTGGCGCTTGTGCTAATGACCGCGGCCGCGGTGGCGGTGGTTTGGCTGCAATTCTAATTCTTCTCCTCCCCAATAAGTATCGACCAGGGCTTCAGGTCCTCTATTTCTTCGCTGATGATGCGAAAGATTGCGGTAAGCGGAATAAAAAGAAACATGCCGGGTATACCCCATAATAAATTCCCGATGAGGACCGCTATAATCGTGATCAGGGGATTCAGCTTCACCCTTCCTCCGACGATGCGTGGCAAAATGATATTTGCGTCAACAAAATGAGCCGCTATAAATACGATGCCGATTCCCAGCACCTGAGGCGCTGTTCCGTTAGCTAAGGTGATCAGCATACTGATAAACATAGCTGAATAAATGCCAAGATACGGTATGATGTTGAGTATGCCGGCTGTGACGGCCATGAGAAGGGCATATTTTATACCCATGATTGACAAACTGATAAAAATCATGATAATAAGAATTAACATTTCAGTGAGTAAGCCAAGAACATAATTTTTCATGACATTGTTTACTTCCAGCACAATTGCCTGCACTCTATGGCTATGACGGGAATTGAATAAGGCGAGCAGGAACCGCATCAGCAGTCTCCGGTGAAACAAAATAAAAAAAGTAAAAATAAAGAAAAAGATACTTAGCACAACCACCCTGATCATGCCAACAAATGTTGTTGCGATTGAATTGACCGCAGCGTTTGTAAATCCATTGGCGGACTTTGTAACATAATTGATTTGGGCTGAATCATCGATATTGTACCTGTCCGATACCCAGTCCTGCACACCTTGCAACTTGGTTGAAATCCTTTGTTGCAAATGCGGTAGGTCTTTTGAAAAACGAATGACCTGGTGACTGAAAAAATAGATCAGTCCGCCGATGAACGCAAGAAAAATCAGAACAGCAATGATTGCCGCCATTGCACGCGGGACATGCAATTTTTCAAGCCATATTACAAAGGGATGGAGAAGAATGGCGATAAGAAAAGCAAAAAACAAAGGAATGCAAATGCTTTTTCCCAGGTACATAAACAAGAGCATCAGGGCAATCCCGTGCAATATCAGCGCCACCCTGGCATAGAATGCAAGCTTAATTGAGTTCATAAGATCAAGTGTTTTTAAAGGTTTTTGCTCCATGGAAAAATTTCCACGCTCATCCAGGCTTGGAGGGGCATTATTATTGCAAATTTTACAAATAACAAATAATAAATCTTCTATTTATGGAAAATACGAATGACCGGAAACTGAGTTTTCCGCAGCGCAATTGGTTTCTGCTCTGCGTTCTGACTGCCATCCTGAGTCCACTGCTGGTTCATTTTATCCAGGTGGGTGCAGGAAAGCAGGCTTATAAGCAGTCGGTTGACATCCGGTATTCCGACACATCCAACAAAATTGCCAGCCCACCAACCCGTGATACTGCGCAAAAAACAAAAGCAGGCACTTCAGACTCAGCCAAATAACGGGAAGGATGAATTGACAGAGACGAAAAATAAATAGGATGCCTTTAACCCCGCTTCGCCGGGTTAAAGGCAATGTTGTTGGTTAATACCCCAATACCCTCTATGCTGATCGCTACGCGGTCACCAGGCTGTAAGGTAAAATCATTGGCCGGTACCAGGCAGGTTCCCGTCATAAGAAAAACGCCGAACGGGAAATCGCACTCCCGGAATAAATACTCTACTAACCCGGTATGAGAACGTTTCATCCGGTTGATGGATACCGAATCGTGATAAACTGATTTCCTGTCGCGAAAAATGGTCATTTCAATCCGGGCGGCCGGGTCGATCGCATGTTCGGGAACATAGAGGCAGGGGCCGAGACCTGCACTTTTTTCATAGCATTTTGCCTGTGGCAGGTACAAAGGATTTTCGCCTTCAATACTCCTTGAACTCATATCATTTGCAATGGTATATCCCAGGATTTTTGCGCTGGCATTGACAAATAGGGCAAGCTCGGGCTCTGGTACGTTCCAGGACGAATCTTTCCGAATATAGAGATCCTGCCCCGGACCAGATACCCTTTGCGGATTTGCCTTGAAAAACAATTCGGGTCTTTCCGCCTCGTACACTTTGTCATAGAAATCAGCAGCACCCGATTTTTTCGATTCTTCCATCCTTGCTTCGCGGCTACGCAAATACGTTACCCCTGCAGCCCACACTTCCTGGTTGCCAATCGGAGCTTGCAGGTCTTTCTCCAATATCTGAATATCGCCAGAGCTCAATTCATCAGATTGCGTCGTCTGCAACTGCAAATAGCTGAACAGATTTTCCCGGTTGATGAGTTCATCCCATCCTCCCTGAATCCGGTAATATTTGTCGACATGTTCCAGGAAGGCGCTGCCTTTGGTTTTATACAGCTTCATAAGTCCGTTATGCTTTGTTTACATTTTTTTTAACTCGTCCAGGTCAATATTCAGCAGTGCTTTTGCAAAAGCCCGCATGGATGCATAGCCGCCCTGGAAATGGCAAGTCATTTGTTTGTACGCCTGGGATTCACCGGGCTTTAACTCGCTCGCCGGCGAAGAAGACTCAATTTCATAGAATGGTCCCAACTGCGTGCCATCGGCCAGGGGGCCATCATTATAAGAATTGATTACATCTCCCTGGTAAGGTTGTTTTTGTATTTCCCATTTGGAGTTCACATAGCGCCCTTTGTGGTTTACGGTAAAGGAAATGACTGTTAGTACATTTTTTTCAAAATCAAAACTGCCAGCCATACTGCCTGCGATAAGCGGCGAGAGTCCGATCTTCCCTCTGGATTTTCCATCGCATTTAAAGAACAATATGCTGTCTTTGACGACAAGCCGGCCGGGCGCCATCTTTCCAAAATAATTATCTGTGATCAGTGAACGCGCGCGGGCTCCGGCTTTGAATGGAATGAACACCACGGTTTTATCGGTGGGCGTCATCATGCCCAGTAACCAGATCGACAAAAGCCCGGATTCTTTTTTCCATCCATTTTGGCCGGCATTCCTGATTTGGTTGTCTGACTCAAAGGCGACGGATCGGATTGCTGCAGGGACCCTAACATTCAATTGCTGACCCACCCTTTCACGATCAAGCATGTGGATGGCTCTGGTAATGATCAATTGAAATGGATTTCCCGAATAATTGGTCAGGCTTGCCTGTTTCGAGAAAACGGCCTGGATCGAGTCGGCGGATACCAGCTCAAAAGGAATTGTATCCAAAACGGGAGGCACTTGCCAGTGAGCCAGGTTAAACGAATCTCCCTTCCTGAAATAAAGGGCGAACTGTCCCCCTTCGGGTCCCAGCCAAAAGCGCTCCTCCCCTCCCACCGGATTAAAATGGGCTTTGTTTTTCTGTGACGATATTAATTGATAATTGATCCAGCCAAAACTTGCGCCGCTATCACCCGAAGCCGTGCTTGTCATTACACGGCCCTGGTATTCCGGAGAGATCAATATCTTGTTGTTTCCTTGCTGATCCCTTAGTTCAATGGAATGTTTCAAGTATTTTCTGAGAAAAGCTGCATCATAGCCATAGGTTCCTTTTTCGTATGTCGGTTTTGGTTCAGCGGCCGGTTCGGATTTTTTATTTTCCTGACATGATAACAGGAGGCAAAGAGCAAGAAAACTAACCGGTAACAACAAATGGCTGCGTAACATGGAACAATCACTTAGATGAAAAAATGGAAAGTAAAATACCTTCTTTAATTTAAAAATCAATGCTTATTCTTAGAAACAATTAAAATGCTTCACGCTACCTGAACGGGATTAAGGCAGGTGCCTGCAAGGCAAAAATATTAAAACTGAAAGGTATGGTCGTACTTATTTCAGCAAACAGCGATTTTGAGCCATGCGGTGTTAAGGGAAGGTAGCTCGCAGAAAAAGTCAGGGTATTGAAAGACAGGTTTTCGTTCCTTACGGAAAAGCCCAGCCCAAAACCTGAATACAAAGAACTGTGAAAGAGGCTGACATGCTGTTCTGTAAGAAGGGAGGCCTGCACAAGCGCAAAGAAATTGAATCTGAACCCATATATGCTGAGGCGGCTGTAAAAAGTTGTTGTTGCGCCCAGGTTCAGCCGCTGGTACCCATTTATTGTGGTATGCTCATAACCCTGAATGCCATTGCCGCGATTAATGTTCAGGGGCTTATACAATAAAGGGTTTGGACAAAAAAGATAATCCACATGAAAAAATTCTCTGAGCTTTGCTCT
The DNA here is from genome assembly GCA_035317445.1 of Puia sp. Lineage (GTDB taxonomy): Bacteria > Bacteroidota > Bacteroidia > Chitinophagales > Chitinophagaceae > Puia. The sequence goes on along the minus strand of DATHGW010000553.1, from coordinate 548 downwards.
CTTCCACCTGAACAGGCGGCTGAAATAATCTGTTTGCAGATGAATGACCGCATCCTCTGAACCCTTGTCCCAGAAACTGCCAACCTGGAAACCAGTGCTTAACAGGTTCTCCGTACTGTTCAGCCAGTACTTCTGCACTTCGATCGCCGTGTAACTACGTTTGATCCCCACCCATTCGTCAATGCCAAATGTGGTTGAAGCATTGTAACCTGAAGGAATATCTTCTGTTCTTCCATATCCAAAAAAGTAATTGGTTTTAAAAAAGTCCTGGTGAAAAAGCACGATACGCCCAAGCGTATAATGATGATCGTTGTAATTCGGATTCTGGGCAAACCGCGTCTGGGTGGGCGTTTTGGTAAAATTTAAATTGTATTGCCTCAGTTCAATGGCAATATTAGGCTTATCACTTACCATTCCGTTATTCTGGAACTGATTCCTGAAATTATATCCGCCCCATAGATCAACGACATGATATTGGTAATTCCTGTACAGGGAATCGTGAAAAGAATTAACGTTCATCGACTGGTTATAATAATAATTAAACCCGC
>DATHGW010000552.1:0-2933 GCA_035317445.1 Puia sp. | reverse complement strand
CCCGAAGCTGGCAAAGACGATCTATTCAAAGTATTATATTTTTGGAGGATTTATTCATCATCAATGAACCGCCTGGTGATCGGTTGGTAAGAATCAATTCTGCGGTCGCGCATAAATGGCCAGTGTGTGCGGTAGCTGTCTGTCTTGGATGTATCAATTTCCTGAACAATCACTTCTTCCTGGTCGTGTGAAGCCTGGTACAGAACGGTTCCGAGCGGGTTGGCAATAAACGAGCCACCCCAGAATTTCATCGCTCCATGTTGTTCAAGTCCTACCCTGTTTACGCTGACAACATGAATGCCATTGGCGACGGCATGGCTGCGTTGAATGGTTTGCCAGGCGCCATATTGTTCATTATTCGTGGCTTCGTCCTGCGTTGTAGCCCAGCCAATCGCTGTTGGGTAGAATAATATTTCAGCTCCCATGAGTGCAGTGATCCGGGCTGCCTCCGGGTACCACTGATCCCAGCAGATCAGGATACCAATATTTGCATACGCCGTTTTAAATACCTTATATCCCAGGTCGCCTGGAGTAAAGTAAAATTTTTCGTAGTAGGCAGGGTCATCCGGGATATGCATTTTCCGGTATTTTCCCAGGTAAGTTCCATCGGCGTCGAGCACGGCGGTCGTGTTGTGATAAATGCCCTGTGCCCTTTTTTCAAAGAGGGATACCACGAGGACCACTTTGTGTTCAGCAGCTATTTTTGCAAAAGCTTCCGTTGTGGGTCCGGGAATAGCCTCGGCCAATTTGAATTGTTCATAGTCTTCCACATCGCAGAAATACAGGGAGCTGAATAATTCCTGCAGGCAAATGATTCGGGCCCCTTTGGCAGCAGCTTCTTTCACTTTGTCGATGGCCTTCCGGACATTTGCCGCTTTATCTTTTGTGCAACTCATCTGTACCAATCCAATGTTTACTTTATCCATGTTCAAATTCATTGATTTGCAAAAATACGTTTTCGAAAGCAAGTTAGAAACACGAAAAGGCCGAAAGAAAAAACTGCTTCAAAGCGGATTCTTCTTTCGGCCCATTGTTCTTCGGAACCGTGAAACTATTTTCTTCCCATCTCTCTCAGGAAAGCAACATGGGAGGCAACGGCCAGCCGCACGCGGGGATATTCAAGGTAAGTGATCCCGTATTCCTGGCAGGCCTGACGGATGATCTTGCTGATGGCAGGATAATGCACATGTGAGATTTTTGGAAACAAGTGGTGTTCGATCTGGAAATTCAATCCGCCAACCAGCCAGCTCACCACTTTATTTTTTGTTGCAAAATTGGCTGTTGTCTTGATCTGGTGGATGGCCCATTCATCTTCCAGGCGATTGGTTTCTACATTCGCAATCGGAAATGCGGTATGCTCAACCGTATGCGCCAACTGAAATACCAGGCTCAATACGAGTCCTGCCACACAGGTAAACACCAGGAACCCGATCACCCAGGTCGTGAACCCGAGCACATAAACAGGAAGTCCTACGAAAAGAAACGCGTTCAACAGCTTAAATCCCCAGAATACAAAGTGGTCCGACAGCTCCATTTTCTTCAACGGAACGCCGCCAACTTTACTGGCAAAATATTTTTTGTAGTCCAGCAGGAAAATCCAGAAAATATACAGCAGGCAATACAGGAACCAAAAATAGAGGTGCTGGTATTTATGCAGTCTGTATTTTTTCTGCGTTTCACTCATTCTCATCCAGGGCTGAATGTCGATATCATCATCCAATCCATCCACATTGGTATAGGCGTGATGGACAACATTGTGTTTCATGTTCCACATAAAGCTATTGCCACCCAACAGATTCAGTGTAAAAGCAGCGGCACGATTCAATCCTTTGTTCTTGCTGAAACTTCCATGTGCGCCGTCGTGCATCACGTTAAACCCGATGGCAGAAACGACACATCCGAGCAGTACGCATTCCGTGATGGCAAGCACTATACCCGGTGTAAAAAAAACAAGATGAATATAAAGAAAAATGAAAACGCTCATTAAGATGACGGCCTTCGCGAAAAGGCTGAAATTGCCTGTACTGGATTTACCCAGTTTATCGAAATAGTCTCCGATCCTTTGTTTCAATTCGGCATGAAAAGAATGGGGAACGGTTGCAAATTTTGGAATAGCCATGAAAAATGGATTAGTAGTATTAAATCGGATGCAATTTACTTCTTTTTTAGACGCCGCTGCTGTTAAAAGACACCCAATATACAACGGCTTGACTGCATGTTTGTTGTAGAAGTGGAAAAAAGAATGGGGAGTTAAGTATCGAGTTGGACGAATGCATCAAAATTCCGTATTCCGATCATTTTTTCCGTGATGAACCCCTCTGCGTAAGGCACCCCGATCATTTTGCCAAACATCTGGTGCCGGCCAATGATGGAATTCAGAAATTCAGGCGAGGAAATATAGGTTTGGGGCTCATTTTCCTTGTACTCGGAAGAGTAGAACTGGGATGAATAGGCCTTGATGGATTCAACTTTCCTTTCAAAAACCGGGGAGATATCATACACAAAAGCTGGTTCGTAGTAGCGGTCCTGGATAAAATGAAAAATGTATTTAGGCCTCCATTGTGTTTGGGCCATGCCGTCCTGGTCCACGCTCTCGACCTTACGCAGTCCGCTCAGAAAGCAAGCGTCTGCAATGAGGTGACCGGCCCTGCCATGGTCGGGATGACGGTCTTTCAGTGCGCTGGCCAGTACGATATCGGGCTGGTATTTGCGGATCGCCCGGATCAGCAGACGTTGGTTTTTTTCATCGTTCTTAAAAAACCCATCTGCCATACCCAGGTTTTCGCGGGCGTCAAGTTGCATAATGACCGCAGCACGGGCCGCTTCCTGTGCCCTCAATTCCGGGGTTCCCCGGGTACCCAGTTCACCCCTGGTGAGATCCACCACCCCAACTTTTTTGCCATGCGATTTTTCCATCATCAGCGTACCGGCGC
>DATHGW010000551.1:0-12223 GCA_035317445.1 Puia sp. | reverse complement strand
AGTGGGATGAAAAAGCCAGTTTTCCTGTTTGGGATCAACCGGAGATTCCCACCATCCTTTGGTGATGATCACATCGGGCCTGCCATCCCCATTCATATCAGCCCATCCAAGGCCATGGGTATACCTGTCTGTACCGGCGATATCCCCTTTGGCAATTACGTATCTTTTCCATAGCGTATCGCCTTTTTTGGATGGAGATTTTAACCAGATCATTTCTTTGGCCAGCGGATCATTGCAAAGGATATCGGGCCTGCCGTCACCATCCACATCTACAAAGGCCGGAGATTCATTTCCGGCATGGCTGAGGATCGGGTGCATCAGCCAATGACCGGCCCGGCGCCCTGGATTCTCATACCACACCGCTTCCTCACCCGGAAGGCCGATGCGGATCAAATCCATCCATCCATCCTGGTCGACATCCATGCTGAAGTTCAAAAAAGAATTGCTGTACCCGGTAGCAGGAGAAAAATGGTCTGCTTTGGCCAGCTCATGCCTGGTCCAATCCGGGGCCTCGAACCAGTAAGCGCCTGCCAGGATATCTGGTTTCCCATCCCGGTTTACATCGGCAACGGCTACGCCTTCCGAAATAAAATCATGGGTTATAATATGTTTTTTAAACTTGTCATCTTTTTCCGGCCCGCCGGTTTTTTGTGCATGCACTTGAAGACAGGCAAGAACCCCCGCAGCCAATAAAAAATGATTTGCGCCATGAGGCAGTTTCAGGAAACGATTAAATAACGTCATGGCTTTTTTATATTCCTGTTGAGGAATGGTACTATTGCCGGAAATTAAAATATTTTATCCACTTATCAACTATTCACCTTATCAACTTTTTAAATATCAACCAATCAAATCGTATTAAATTGCAGGTATGAAATCTTTCTTTTTATTTCTGTTCGCGGGATCAATGTTTTTCTCTGGGCATGGACAAGCAGGGACAGCCGGCACGGATCTGCGCGACGGGCATCCGGCCTGGATCCTGCAGGGGAATATTTATGAAGTCAATGTCCGGCAATACAGTCCTGAAGGAACCCTGAACGTGTTTGCAAAAAACCTCGACCGGCTCAAAGCCATGGGTGTGCAAACCTTATGGTTCATGCCCCTGAGCCCGATCAGTAAGGTTGACCGCAAGGGTTCACTGGGCAGTTATTATGCGGTTGCGGATTATTCCAGGCTCAATCCTGAATTTGGAACGATGGATGACTGGAACAGGTTGGTCAAGACCATTCACCTGAAAGGGATGAAAGTCATCATAGACTGGGTACCCAACCATACCGGAGGTGACAATCGCTGGCTGAAAGAACATCCGGATTTTTTTGTCAGGGATTCTTCGGGTAAAGCTGCGGTTGCCGTTGACTGGACGGATACCAGGCAACTTGATTATCGCAACCCGGTCATGCGCGACAGTATGATGGCGGCCATGAAGTACTGGTTGAACACCGGGATCGATGGATTCAGGTGCGATGTTGCCTGGAATGTTCCGGGAGACTTTTGGCGTACCTGCATCAATGAATTAAAAAAGAAAAAGAACATATTCATGCTGGCCGAAGGAGACAACGCTTATCTTCCTGAAAACGGTTTTGATGCCGTTTATCCCTGGCGCATGTTTCACATGATGGATAAAGTTGCCCATGGAGAAAGACCTGCTTTTGCACTGGATAGCGTACTCCGGCAAAACGATAGCATTTATCCGCGAAATACCATTCAGCTGTATTTTACAAGCAACCACGACGAAAATAGCTGGAATCGTGCTGACTTTGGCATTTTCCCGGGTGCGGTCCACGCGCCATTTGCTGTATTCACTCAAACCATGGCAGCCGCTGTGCCCCTGATCTATAGTGGCCAGGAAGAGCCGGTACTCAGGGCCATTAAATTCTTTGATAAGGACACAATGCAATTTGGCAAATGGCAAAGGGCCGGTTTTTATAAGACCTTGCTTCATCTGCGCGAACGAAACGCTGCCCTTGCCAGCGATGCCTCATTCAGAAAAGTTCAGATCGGAGATGATCGCGCCATCTACGCCTTTGAGAGAGCAAAAGGCAGCAAGAAGATCCTGGTCATACTCAATCTTTCATCACATGAGCAGCAGCTCGCCGTAAGAGATGTATCGCTGCTGGGCAATCCATACAATGTTTTCATGGGGAAAAAAGAAAGTCTGAGCAGCCACCCGTGGATGATGAAGCCCTGGGGGTATGCGATTTATGAATATTAGGAAATAAGAAATTAGGAATAAGGAATAAGAAAATGGTCTATAATTTTAAAGATCCCCATCCCTGGCGGTATTCGCGGCGGATGAATTGATTCGCTGCTTCAAAATTAGTCACCTTCATGTTTTCTCCATCCCATTTCAGCGGAACATACCTGCCGGAGAATTTGTATCCTTCCATGTTTCCGTAAACCGGATCATTTCTTTTGATCTTTTCGCGAATGTTGAAACTGCGCAACAATAAATTGCCCAGCAAGACTGTTTCCGTGAGCGGTCCTGCATATCCCACAAAAGGCGAGTCTACTTCGGCATTTCCATACCCGGCAATACAGGCATCCACCCATTGCCACCAATGACCATCCATTCCACCCTGCACCCTTGGATATTTTTCAGCCACCTGGACGTCTTTATTTTTTGACATGGGCAATAACCTGGGGTGACTCCCACCCCATCCGCAGGAAACTTTTCCCTTTGTTCCAATGAACAGGGTACCGCCTTCGAAATCATTCTCGCCCGGCCAGTCGGCCAGGGCTTCATTCATGTTCACATCTGAATCCAATTCGTTGGGGCGGTCTGGTGTGATGCCGCCATCCATCCAATGCAAATCCAGCCCGCGTCCATCCTTTAACTTGAAAGTAAATTTGATCGAGCTGGAAACAGGTCCGCTTTCGGGATAGATGCCTTCTTTGAAAATCCCTTTATAGACTGTACTGGCACTCCCGGATATTTCCGTCGGATAGCCAAGCTCCAGCAGTTTGAAGGGTGGGCCGATAATATGACAACCCATATCCCCGAGAGCGCCGGTGCCGAATTCCCACCAGCCACGCCAGTTAAATGGAACAAGGTTGTCGATATAATTTGTTTGCTTTGCAGTGCCCAGCCAAAGATCCCATTTTAATTCGGTGGGAATGGGGGGTTGTTTTTCCGGCCAGGAAATTCCCTGGGGCCATACCGGCCGGTCCGTCCAACAATATACTTTTCCAATATCTCCGATCAAACCAGCTTCAAACCATTCGCGCAGCGTACGCATGCCATCGCAGGAAGATCCCTGATCACCCATCTGCGTGACCACTTTAAATTTTTTTGCGGCCTCGGTGAGCACACGCGCCTCATAAATGTCATGGGTAAGCGGTTTCTGAAGATAGAGGTGCTTATTCATTTGCATGGCACTGTACCCGACAATGGCATGATTGTGATCCGGGATCGCCACCGTCACCGCATCGAAATGCTTGCTTTCCTTGGCAAACAGTTCACGCCAGTCGTGATAAAAACCTGCCTTGGGGAATTCTTTTCTTCGCGGCGCGGCCATCCGCTCATCAACATCGCATAGAAAAGAGATCACCGCATTCTTTTTTGGGGCCCTGGCATAGTGGTGAATATCATTTTCCGCTTCGCCTCCGCAACCAACGGCGGCTATATACAGTTTATCACTTGGCGCAACAAATCCCTTTCCACCCAAAACATGCCGGGGAATGATATAAAATCCTGCAGTAACCAGGGCTGCTTTTTTTATAAAATCCTGCCTGCTGAACAGGCGTTTGGTTGAACTGTCCTTTTCTTTTTTCATGATGGCGTATTTGATCTGTTGGATGATTAATGACTGTCAAGCGGCTTCACGGCTATTTCTTTGAAATATACAATGTCCTTGTCGCCGTGATTCTGTATTCCAAAATAACCTGAATCGGGCCTCAAACCGCGCTGTGGTTCAAAATCGAATTTTCTTGCCGGAACAGGATCTCCTTCCTTGTACTCAGTGACCTTCGTGCCATTCAGCACAACGACGGTGCGGGGACCATCCAGCGTGATCTCCATAGTATTCCACTCAGGCCCCGCCTTTCCTGTCTTGGCTAAAGGTTTGGTCAGCGAATACAGTGTACCGGTATAGTGATATTCATCTTCATTGGAGGTTTCGGGGTGGTTGTCGATCTGCACTTCATAGCCATAAAATACAGGCATCCATTCCTCTCGTGGCTCAATAGGGATACGAATAAAAACGCCGGAGTTATCGTTCTCATCCCGCATTTTATAAACTACTTTAAAAGTGCAGTTGCTAAATTTTTGTCCGGTCCAATATAACAGCCCCATTCCTCCATGTCCGCGGATCAATCCGTTTTCAACCTCCATGCTGCCAGGGCCGACATGGTTCCAGCCGGCTAAGTCTTTACCATTGAATAATGGTTTCCAATCGGTCGTATCGCGGGTCGGACTCTTGCAAGCTGCGCTGAATGAGAAAAAAATGATCGCCATGATGCATGGCTTAACGAATTGTTTATTCATATGACTATTTTATACAGTGACAAATTTCATTGATTTTTTTTGGATTTTGGTTTTTTCCTGCAAGAATAAGATAGCCTTACCTTGTCCGCACAGATTACTGAAAACCGGGTATTTAATTTATAAGGTTTATTTTAGCAATCAATAGCTAATATATGCCATCCTTCTCCAGTGTCAAGCCATTCACACTGTTTTTTTGTTTGGCAGCCTTCATAATGGGCTGCGGCAGCGCCGCCGTTTCGACGGGATCGAAGACGGCCGATTCAACGAATACCCAAAAGCGGGTAGCTGAAGAATCCCGTTCCGACAATTACCGGTCCGTACTGATCGGGGAACTGAAGAACCTGCAGGCTGTGATTGCCTCCAATGACAAACACCAGGTTGGGCAACTTTTTCCATTCCCATTGGCGGATAGTCTCGTTTCGGTTGTAAGCGATGATCCGGGTTATAAAATGGAGAGAAAAAAGCACGATGGCCAAATTACCCGGGACTTATTTGAAAAATATTTCTCTAAAATATCCGTCGACTGGCAACTGGACGAATTCAACAAACTCTTTCAGCATGTAAACCTGAATGACCTGTTGCAAAAGGACACGCTGGAGTACAAAGACATAAGGCAAAATGAACCATGCAGCAAGCTGTACACTATTTTTATCCTGGATAGTGTCGTGCATCTCATTTATGGTACCTCTGCCAACCCGAATTATATTAACAAAGCCAAACCCAAAAGCGATGAACAGGATGTGGGCTGTGAATACTCGACATTCTGGTTATTCCATTTCGATGGAAGAAAACTGATATTCAGGAGACAGCTCGCCGCAGGCTAGCAGGTGCCATGGAAAGGCCGGCAAGTACGAAGAAAATCCCTGCAAAACTAAATGATTCAAAGAATCCCATCCTGTCGCTTGGATCGCTTGTATTGGCTGCAAAGCGGGGAACATGCAATAAAAGAAACCAACCGATAACCATAATGCCCGAAAGCAATGCCGCCCATTGTCTTGTCTGGGGTATCAGCAGGCCAAGGCCACCGGCAAACAAACAAATTCCGCAAAAATATGTCCAGAAACTATGAAAGGGAATATAATTAGGGATCAGGGTATTGACAAAATCCGCAAACTTAAAATGCGCGTATCCGCAGGCAATAAAGAAAACGGCCAATAACAGGCTGCCTAACACCGTTAGGCTTTGCGCGGACCTCTCTTTTTGTGCAGACACAGCCGAGGCCTCTTCATGTAAAAAAGAGCTGGCGACAATCAGCGCACCGCCGAACAAGGCCATTGTTTTATAAGCATTGGCCCAGTCGTTCATGAAATGGGGTATGTGCCTGAGTAGGGACAGGAAAAAGATCAGGGCGCCAATGAATAATGCTGCAATTCTTCCTTTTATTTTAAATAAAATCGCCAAAGCTGCTATGATCAGGGCTGTGCCGGAAATATAAGCGAGTGCCGGATTGACGTTCATCGCTGCGGGCCAGGCCGGCGGCCGGCCAACAATAAAATCCTTTGCAATAAAGCAAACGACACCTAACCCGATCAGGCCGATGGCGAAAATGATCCGGCCGGCATTTTTTAATTTTTCCATTGGTAAAAATTTATCTGATGAGTCATTTGATGCCCACCGCAACCAACTGATTCAATTGGTATTGTTTTCGATTGCCATAGCTTTGGGGCCTCGACAATATTTTTCAATATAATCCAATTGTACCAATTTCATGAAAGCTCGTAACATTTTGTTTAAAACTTGCAAACGAAAATGAAAAGCAAATTCCTGATCGGTTTTGTTTTGCTGATGATCTCCCTGACCACGCTATTGAGCCTAGTGCCGGGCCATAATGGCGATATGCCTTTTTATATTGCCAGTGTTATAGAAAAAGAGCGTGGTCCTCAAAAGGATGTTTTGCAAAAAACAAAAGAAGTGCTGGAAAAAGAACTGCCGGCAGCGGAATTTGTGAAGCATGTGAAACGAATCGACGAAGCACCTGGAAATATCCTTGATTTTTACCACATCAAACCACTATACATTACGATGGTTGCCGGTCTGCACCAATTGGGTTTTTCTTATATCGTCTCTACGCTCCTCCCGTCTATTATTGCTTATTTTTTCCTGGGTATATTGACCTTTGCCTGGGCGTCCAGGACTTTACCGCCTGTTCAGGGTTTTTTAGTCAGTGCGCTATTGATGCTGATTTATCCTGCCGTGATCCTGGTTCGTTTGTCGACTCCCGACGCGCTGTCTAACCTGATTATATTGGCGATCCTGTATCTTATTTATTTTGAAAAAAATAAATGGCTGGTTTTGGCATTGCTGTTTATTAGTCTTTGGGTCCGTATGGACAATATCGTCTTCCTGCTGGTTATCCTGACCGGTTTAAGATATTGGCCAGAACAGGGTTCTGAAAACAAACTGGGTCCAAAAATTTTCATTGTCCTGCTGCTGGCTGCGGTAGGAATGGTTGTAGCCATGAACTATTTTCTTGAAGCAGATTTCTGGTGGTTTAAACGGGTGACCTATGCATTTTCACCGCCTGCCTATGGGCGACAGTTGCTGGTGTATTTTTTATCTTTCAGTAAGTCCTTCTCCATGGCGATCATTATCATGTTTGTTCTGATCCACTACCGGCAGAAATTCAAGTTAACGGAAAAATCGGGCTTTTTATTTCTCGTCATAATGGGCATTTTCATTGCTCGCCTGATCCTGTTTCCTTCTCTTGAAGACCGTTTTGTTGCGGCTTATTATATCGCTGCCATCCTGTTACTCGCCGAAAAGTGCATCGCACAAAAGCAGGTTTCCGGATAAATTTTATTGGTGTAGATTTAATCCTGTAAGATTAATTCCGTTTGAAAAGAGTTTACAAGAAAAAAGATTTCCCGGTAGAAAAAATCCGCAGGTTCCTGGAACCAGGCCCTATCGTGCTTGTTAGTTCCAGGTGGCGCGAAAAAACAAACATCATGACGATGGGGTGGCACACCGTGATGGAGTTTTCGCCTTCTCTGATTGGATGTATGATCACCAATGCCAACCACAGTTTCCGGATGATTGAAAAGAGCGGAGAATGTGTGATCAATATTCCCACCGTGGATATGATTGACGAAATCATTGGAATTGGTAATTCTACCGGCAGCCGCGTGAACAAATTCAGGAAATTTAAGTTAACGGCCGAAGACGCGGCGCTGGTGAAGGCGCCCCTGATCAAAGAATGTTACGCCAATTTTGAATGCAAGCTGGTGGACAGTCGCCTGCTGCCCAAGTACAATTTTTTCATCCTGGAGGTCGTCAAAGCCCGTGCGGCTATCTATCCAAGGTTTCCAAAGACAGTCCATTACCGGGGAGAGGGTGTTTTCATGATATCAGGAAAGCATATCTCCCTTCCCGAAAAATTTAAGCGCCAGAATCTTTAATTATGCTGCTCAGGCGAGTCAAACCCGCACAACCGCATTAAGATTATTCTGTCCTCAGATTCTTTACCGGGTTTGCCAGCGCAGCTTTGATGGCCTGGCTGCTGACTGTCGCAAAGGCAATGAACAAGGCCAGGGCGCCCGACAAGGCAAACATCCACCAGCTGATGGGGATCTTGTAAGCAAAAGCCTGCAGCCACTTGTGCATGGCCCACCAGGCCAGGGGCGTTGCAATCACAAATGCGATGATCACCAATTTTAAAAAGTCTTTGGACAATAATTGCACGATGCCAGAAACATTGGCTCCCAATACTTTTCGAATGCCGATCTCCTTGCTTCTTTGTTCCGCACTGAATGTAGCGAGACCGAACAAACCGAGACAGGAAATCAGGATGGCCACCAAAGTAAATGAGTTGATGATGTTCGACAAAATGATCTCTGTCTCATATTGTTTTTGCACTTCATCATTCAGAAAAGCATATTCAAATGGCACACCCGGCAAATCGTTGTGCCAGACTTTTTCAATTTTCGCCAGCAAACCTTTAAAATCCCTTGTGCTCGCTGCTACCGTCATACGGGTCAGGTAGGTCCCATTCGGATCATACAGCAGCATAAAAGGTTTCACTTCATCATGCAGGGAATTGAAATTAAAATCTTTCATCACGCCCACCACTTCAACGTAACTCGCGGGATCCGGCAAATACTGCGTGTACAGTTTGGTGCCCGGCGCCTGGTCTATTTTTAATCCCAGTCTTCGCGCCAGCGTTTCGTTGATCAGCACTTTGGTTGAATCAAAACGACCGAAATCCCTCCCACTCAGCAATTTGATGCCGTTTGCTTTGACAAAATATTCGTCAGTTGTCATGTTCTGAACGTCTATTGCATTGGCCATGTTGCCGCCTTCCAGGTAAACCCCATGATCATTGAAGACGAACTGACTAAGGTAGTTATTGGATTTGCTGACGGTCTTCACTTCCCCCATCAGCCGGAGATCGCTCATAAAACCGTCCATTTTCTTTCGCGCGTCTTCGGTGTATATACTGAAAATAAGTCGTTGGTTCTTGTCGAATCCAATGTCCTTATTCTTTATATAATTCAATTGACTATAAATAATGACGATTCCGGTGATGAGCATGATCGACAATACAAACTGGAATATCACCAGGGAGCGGCGAATACCCGCCGCCGATACCTGGTTAGAAAAATTTCCTTTGATCACTTTGATCGCCTGGAAAGCCGAAAGATAGAATGCAGGATAACTGCCTGCCACAAGACCGGTAATGATGACGATGCCCGCCAGGATTGTCCAGACCCGGTAGTTGGAAAGCAGGGTCAGGTGAATGTCGGCCTGCGTGATGATATTAAAATAAGGAATGGCCAGAACCAACAAGGGCAGCGCGATGGCCACGCTGAGCAGGGACAGCAAAAATGATTCACTCAGGAACTGCCTGATCAAATCTCTTTTTCTTGCGCCGACGACTTTTCTTACGCCCACTTCCTTAGCTCTTTTAGACGCTCGGGCGGTCGATAGATTCATGAAATTGATGCAGGCAATGATCTGGATCAACGCTGCAATCAGAAGCAGGATGTACAGAAAATTTGGATTCACGGGTGAACCCATTTCAATCTGGTAACCCGTGCTGGTGTGAATGACAGTGACGGGTTGCAGGTGCAATACCTTTTTCATGCCCAACTCTTTCAGTTGCTGTGCGCCGTATTTATTGAGAAAGGCGGGCAATTTTTTTTCCAGTGCAACAACATCGGCCTTCGGATAAAGTTTTACGTAGGAGTTGGCAAAATTATTTCCCGCCCATATCGTATTCATGCGCACGTATTCCCCGATGCCGCCACTGTTCATGGTCATGAACAGGTTGGCATGGATATGTGATTTGCCCAGGCTTTCATCTACTACTGCAGTGACTTTGAAATTACGCTTGCCGTAGGCATTGTCAATTTCAATGACTTTGCCAAGAGGATCTTCATGACCAAAAAGCTTGTCTGCAATGGGTTTCAGCAATACCAGGGTATTCGGTTCCGACAAGGCATTCTTTTCACTTCCATTTGTGAAATGAAAACTGAACACGTCGAAAAAAGTGGAGTCGACAAATACGGCATCTTTTTCGTAAAAAGATTTTTCTTTATACCGAAGCAGGTGCTGCTGTACACTGATGGTTGGAATGACCCGAGTAAATTGCTCCACTTCTGCGAAATCATTTTTCATGGCAGGCGCAATGGGAGGTGACGAAGTCGCATTCGTGTGTTGGTCGCCGGTCAGGTTGAGCCAGGTTGTGATGCGGTAAATATCCTGCGCACGTTTATGGTGCTTGTCATAGTTGTATTGATCCTCTACATACAACACGATATAAATACAGCATAAGGTACCAGCAGCGAGGCCGAAAATATTGATGAAGCTGTAGGTTTTGTTCTTTACTAAGAAGCGGTAGGCCGTTTTAAAATAGCTTTTGAACATAGAAAAAATTGAGGTCAGACGTTGAAATACATTTCTGTGGCCAACAAAGGTGCCGTTTTTTCAAAACATTAATAATCAATCACGTAATAATCTTTCCTGAATTGAACTGCACTGTTTTGATACAGTTTATGTACGTTATAGCAGATGAAAGATTGAAGCCAGCCTAAAAAATGAAGGCCCGGCAAGTTCTCAAAAACTTGCCGGGCCTTGTAGTCAAAGTCAGACGTGGACTGTTAGACCTTAAACAGCTAATAAAGCAGGCTCGGTCTGAACTTGTTTCAGCAATTGCAGTTCCCCATTTATTTTCAGTTCTTCTCCAAGTACAACGCCGCCTGTTTCCAATGCTGCATTGTATGAAATGCCAAAATCCTTGCGGTTGATTTTTCCACTGAGGCTGAAACCCGCTCTGTAATTTCCCCAGGGATCTTTCGCGATGCCGCTGTATTCAACATCAAGTTTGACTGGACGCGTTGTGTTCTTGATGGTCAGGTTACCATGCAATACATAATTTTCTTTATCCAGTTTTTCAACTTTGGTGGATTTGAAAATAATGTTTGGGTGAGTCTCTACTTCAAAAAAATCCGCGTTGCGCAGGTGTTCATCCCTTTGCACATTGTTGGTATTGATTGAAGCCGCGTCAATAGTTGCCGATACCGTTGCATTCTCGAAATCGTCTCCCTTTGATTCCACCTGAACATCAAATTTGTTGAAGTTTCCGGAAACATTGGAGATCATGAGGTGCTTGATCTTAAAACCAAGTTCACTGTGTGTTGGCTCTAATGCCCATTTAATTGTTGCCATTGTTGTGTTTATTTTAGTTGATTAAATAATGTTTTTTGTACCATAGTTACCTTTGCTAACAGCGTTAACCGCATAGGCAAAAAAAATCAATTTTTGATGCCGGAAATAAATCCTTCGATAAAATCCTGGATCACCATCTGATTCAGTTGCACGACGCCTTCATTGTTATTCATCATATTAATTGATATCAGGCCATGCAGCATCGACCAAAAAGTATGCAACTTCAGGACCGGGTCCGCATCAGGTTTATTGCTTGTGGCAAGGAGCTGCTTTATCGGTTCCATGATTAATTGGCCAAAAGTTTTTAACTCATCGATCCGGCTGATGGTTTCACAACTGGGCATGCCCAATCCATACATCACCTGGTAATATGCCTTATGCTCGAAGGCAAACTCCCAGTAAGCATAAGCCATGGATTCAATTTGCTTCTCAGGGTTTGTGGAACGTTTCCTCGCCTTGCCCAGGTCTTCATTCAGGATTTGAAACCCTTGCCTGGTCAATTCAAATAGTATCGCTTCCTTGTTGGCAAAATGATCATAGATCACAGGGGCGCTGTACTCAATGGCCTCGGCAATTTTACGGATCGATAAGGCCTGCCAACCCTCATCAAGCACCAATTGCCAGGCTGCCTTCAGGATGGAAGACCTGACTTCCTCTTTTTGCCTTATTTTTCTTTCCGCAATGCCCATTTGATTTGAAATTTTCTAACACTGTTAGCAAAGCTAATCAAATAATCGGTAACTTCCAAATGCTGATTGGCTTTAATTGGTTTTAATTGGATCGACGCGGTCAAGTGACCGGGCCAAAGCAGGTAAATATGTACCCCATTTGTAGTTGATCTTCGACGCAGAGCACTGGTAAACACCTACTTACACGTAGTTTTACGAGCAAAAACGAGGGTTAGTGCTCATTGCAAATGTCTGGGAGCACACTATATTTGTGTTATCCAATTCCAATGAAGAACCAGGACTTCCAATCCTGAAAAACCAATTTGAAACCGTTTTCCGTCCAAAGAAAACTCTGAAATTCAAATTCTCTGAAAAACCCCTGACTAATCTTGGGGGTTTTTTCGTTATG
>DATHGW010000550.1:0-2134 GCA_035317445.1 Puia sp. | reverse complement strand
GCGGCAAAGGCCACGGGCGATTTTTATATTGACAATTCCTGCACAGATGGCATTCCCTATTGGGATACCGGCGCGCCCAACCTGCATCATCTCGATGATTATCTGAGCAAGCCTGCTGATCCTTTCAATTCATTTGAACCGGTCGACAGTTCTGCGGCAGCCATTGCATCGCAGGGTTTGTTGAGATTGGGCAAATACCTACAGGATAAAGGGGACAATGAAAACGGAAATCGTTATTGGCAGGCCGGACTCACGGTGCTGAATACCCTTTTGGAAGAACCTTATTTAAGTACTGCGGCGGCACACCAGGGGTTGATCCTTCATTCGGTTTATCACAGGCCCAATGGCTGGGATTATATTCCGCCGGGCAGTAAAATTCCAAATGGTGAATCGAGCATGTGGGGGGATTATCATATGCGTGAGGTATGTCTCTATATTCATCGGATCATCAGCAATGAAAGATATTACAGCTTCTTCAATTGCATTCAATGATTGGAAAACAGTTAGTTGATCTTTCGCAATTGTGCGTTCACACGATAACCACAAAACCTTGGCCCATTGAAGAAGCGGCAAAACATTTTTCTTCGGAAGGCGTAAAAGGGATTTCGGTTTGGCGTGATGCGTTGGAAGGCAGGGATATTCAACAGACCGGCCGCCTTTTGCGTGAGGAAGGCTTGGTGATTGTTTCACTGTGCAGGGGAGGTTTTTTTCCGAACCGGGAAAAGTCAAAAAGAAAGGCTGCCATTGATGACAACAGGAAAGCCATTGAAGAAGCGGCCGCACTGGGTGCTCCGATGGTTGTGCTTGTCTGCGGATCCGAACCGGCCCAATCATTAGAAGATTCAAGAAATCAAATCAGCGATGGCATTGATGCCATTATTCCAGATGCTACTGCAGCCGGGATAAAGCTGGCCATTGAGCCGCTTCATCCCATGTATGCCGATTCGCGTTCTGCCATCAATACCCTGGCCCAGGCAAATGATATGGCTGATGCATTGAACGCGGATTGCGTTGGCGTTGCGATAGATGTCTATCATTGCTGGTGGGATCCCATGCTGGAACAGGAAATAATACGTTGTGGGGAAAACGGGAACCTGCTTGCTTTTCATATATGCGACTGGAATGTACCGACCACCGACTTCCTGCTCGACCGCGGCATCATGGGCGATGGATGCATACCGGTAAGAAAAATCAGGTCCTGGATAGAGTCCACCGGATTTGACGGATTTTATGAAGTAGAAATCTTTTCCAACAAATACTGGCGGCAGGATCAAAGCCAGTACCTGAAAAAAATCATCGCAGCCTACAAAGAAAATGCATAAACAATGAAACAACATCAAATCGGCATCATCATGAATGGCGTAACGGGACGGATGGGCACGAACCAGCATCTCTTGCGCTCCATTGTCGAGATCATCAGGCAGGGTGGTGTAAAGGTCGGTCCGGGCGAAATCATCATGCCTGATCCCGTGCTGGTTGGCCGCGATAAAAATAAACTGGAAAAACTGTCTGCATTGTCGGGGATAAAAAAAATAACGACCGACCTCGACGAAGCGCTGGCGGACGCAGAAAACAAAATCTATTTCGATTCGCAAGTAACCGGAAGCAGGGCGGAGGCGGTAAGGAAAGCTGTGCGTGCAGGCAAACACATTTATTGCGAAAAGCCAACCGCTATCAATACAAAAACTGCTTTGGAACTTTATCATTTATGCCAGGAGAAAGGACTTAAAAACGGCGTAGTGCAGGATAAGCTCTGGCTTCCCGGCATCATCAAATTAAAACGACTTATCCAGCAGGATTTTTTTGGGCGTATTTTATCTGTGCGGGGCGAATTTGGTTATTGGGTATTTGAAGGCGATTCCATTCCGGCCCAACGACCATCCTGGAATTACAGAAAGGAGGATGATGGCGGCATCATTTCAGATATGCTCTGTCATTGGCGTTATGTGCTCGACAATGTATTTGGAAAAGTGAAGGCGGTTTCCTGCCTGGGGGCAACACATATTCCCCGTCGTGTGGATGAGCAGGGCAGACCCTATGCCTGTACGGCAGACGATGCAGCGTATGCGACTTTTGAACTGGAAGGCGGTATTATTGCGCATTTTAATTCCTCGTGGACGGTGAGGGTAAGGCG
>DATHGW010000549.1:0-2924 GCA_035317445.1 Puia sp. | reverse complement strand
CCGAAAAATATTGGTGCGGCAGACTGTGCAAGCATATTAATTTAAAAAAGCGAATCATTACTTCGATTCTAAAATTTACCTGCTTTTGTTATTAGAGTGGGGGTGAAGATTGGAGGAGACATAGACAACGTAAAAGGAGTTGAGAAAAAGTATCCAGGAAGAAATATTCAATTCAAAATATTTTTGTTCCCGTGCATTATCGAAAACTTCCACCTATTGTCAGAGACACTACTGCAGCATTTGGATTACCGTATCATGTTCAACCGACTTTTTTGAAGGCCTTACTCAAACACGGAAAAATGTTAAAGAAACCCGGGCGGGAATGATGTCAATTAAACGTCGCTTCTTAATATTTCCAGCGGGGGCTTGTTCAGGATGGAGATGCTATTGAGTATTCCTACCAGAACCGTAAGGAATGTAATGGAGAGAAATATCCAAAGAACCGGCAACCAGGAAAATGAAAAGTTCATTTCGAAACTAAATTTTGCGAGCGCCCAGGTTCCCAGCAGGGAAAGTAACAATCCGGTTGCGGCGGCCAGGGAACCGAGAAATAAATATTCAAGCAGTGTGATGATGAGGAGTTGTTTACGGCTTGCCCCCAGTGTACGCAGCAAAACCATTTCCTGGATGCGCTGGTATTTACTGATCAGCACAGAAGAAAGCAACACAATAAATCCGGTGAGGATGGAAAACCCCGCCATGAAACGGATCACAAACCCTACTTTATCCAATACGTCCTCCAAAACTTTCAGCACCAGCCCAAGGTCAATGATGGATACATTTGGAAAACCGCGTACGACCGCCTGCTGGAAAATGGCGGACTGTTTTTGTCCTGCTATGCGCAAAGTCAGCACGTGAAACTGGGGCGCTTTTTCCAGTACACCTGCCGGAAAAATAATCCGGAAATTCGTCTGCATCCTTCGCCAGTCGATCTCCCGCAGGCTTCCCACCACGGTGGGCAGCAGCATTCCCTGCACGTTAAACAGTATCCTGTCTCCAATTTTTAGATGTACCCTTCGTGCGTATTCTTCGTCAAGCGAAATATTAACGCGATCGCCGGGATGCTGCACACGTCCTTGCCATTTACCGGAGATAATTTTTTCGTAGTCACTGAGCGAATCCCTGAAGCTGACCCTCAGGTCTCCATCAAAAGCCCGCCGGCGGCGGTTCCTCGTGCTATCCATTCTGGAACTGTCCATCCTGAATTCAACGGGCGTTTTGCCATTGATCTGTTCGATGCGCATCGCCACTACCGGAATCTCCTGGAGAACGGATATCTTGTGCGTGACTGCTAAATGGGTAAGGGCCTGAACCTGGCTGGTCTGCACATCAAAGAGAACCATATTGGGTTGGCTTTCCCCGGATGAAAAGGTCACCCGGCTAATCAGCATGCTATGGACAAAATAAAGAATGCCTATAAATGCCGTGCCCAGGCCAATGGTGGTCAACAGGATCAGGGTCTGATTATTGGGACGGTATAAGTTGGCAAACCCCTGTCTCCACAAATAATTCCAGGATGCAGGAAAAAAATGTCGGACCATCCACCTTAATGTCCAGGCAATAGCAGCCAGGAAAATAAATGCGCCGAGGATACTTGCTGTAAAAACTAATCCTTGTGTCCAGCTCTGCATTTGCCATTTCGCAAATAAACTGATGAAAAAAAAGATGATGAGGTACAGGATGGCTTTCAAAGGATCCCGGCGCGAAATATTCTCCAGCACCGGGTACCGCAGCGCACCCAGGGCAGAGATCTTTCGGATGCCCAGCAGGGGCAATAATGCAAAAAGCAGCGAAATAGCCAGACCCACCCCAACTCCTTTCGCAATGGAGGACCAGGATATCGCCGAACTCAGTTCAACGGGCAGAAAATCTTTGATCAACGCAGGCAAAATTCGTTGGATAAGGGTTCCGAACATTGCCCCCAGCAAAGAACCCAACAATCCGATCATGGCAACCTGAAACAGATAGATGAGAAATGCCTGCAAACCACTGGCGCCAAGACATCGAAGAATGGCAATGGAGTGAATTTTTCCCCTGATATAAACATGGATGGAACTGGCCACCCCGATGCAGCCAAGCAGAAGGGCGATAAATCCGATCAGCGTCAGAAACCGGTTAAAATCGTCAAAGACGCGGCCTGTGCTTCTTTTCCTTGACGCAACGGTTTCGTATTCCAGGCCTTCTTTTTCAAGTCTTGGCGCAATCGCGGCAACGAGTTTATCCATATCGGTTCCGGCGGCAAAACGATAATAATAACTATAGGAAATCCTGCTTCCTCTTTTTTCGAGGCCTGTGCTGTCGAGATCATCAAGCGGAATATATACCGGCGGAGCGACCGTGGTCGACAGGCCGGTTCTGCCAGGCGCCTTGTTTAGTATGCCGGCAATGGCAAAACTGGCCGTTCCGATTTTTATTGAATCACCGACACGGGCATTATACTGAAGCATCAGGGTCTGGTCTACGAGCGCCTGCTGACCATGAAGAAAATTTCTTCCTGCAGGAGCCGGAGTAGTCTCTAGATTGCCATAGAACGGAAAATTCCCTTTCAGCGCGCGTACCTGAACGAGCCGCGAACCCCCGCTTTTGGGAAAATAAATCATGGAAGCAAAACTTCGTTCGCTGGCTTTTTCAATACCAAGAGAATCCAGCAGGGATCGTGCGGCAGAGTCTGGTTTTCGTCCGCTCTCAATGGCAAGGTCGGCCCCGACCAGGGTCTTGGCCTGTTCATCAATATCTTTTCTGGCATTTTCACTTAAGGAAAATATGGCGACCAGGGCCGCTATTCCCAATATGATCGAGGAGACAAAGAGAAATAAACGCGGGAGTTTGCGACGGCTGTCGCGCCAGGCCATGATGAGCAGCCATCGCAGGTTCAACCATGTATTCAATTCCTTTGGCGGCTGATCCATTTTTTGCTGTTTATT
>DATHGW010000548.1:0-2905 GCA_035317445.1 Puia sp. | reverse complement strand
AAGGTTAATGCGCATGGCCACCGGCTGACTCACCGTAGTGGTAAAGATAAAGAACGTGATCAGCAGGAATCCTAAATCCACCATGGGGGTAAGGTCTACACGGGTAGACAGCTTCTTTCCCTTTTTGACGCCCGGGCCCTTTTTATGGCCCCCGCCTGAGGTATCTAATTCTGCCATTGCATAATGCTTTTATGAGTGAATATTTAACACAGTTAAGATTTAATTTGGTCAGACGGGGACCGTCAGACCAAATTAGCCTTTACGCTGCATATTTGCTTTAAACAATTCTGTTCCGGGGGGCACTGCCGCGGGGTTGGTGACCACCTGGAATTTCATTTCATCGTTCTTGATAAAGGCATTCTTCACACCCTGGAAAGCGGGGTATTTGGATGCATTATCGCCCTTCACGATCAGGTACATCTTGGTTCCAGAAAAGGCCTTTTTGGCGGAAGCGATCCATGTGACCAGCTCATTGTTGGTGCTGTCTACAGGGATGCCGGTCACCTGGTCGGGCTTGATCTCATCGGGAGAATGTTGCAAAAAAGACTTCAGCCTGCTAAACGGAACACCGATATAAGAAGAAGGCTTGTTGCTGAAATTCGCCTTTTCCGCATCGGTGAGCCCGAGCGCCTTGGTCGTATTGATATCGTCGATGATATCCTTTTTTTGCGGCTTATTCGCCTCTGAGACCGAGAAGTAGACCTTGTTATCCTTGTCAATGGTGATGAGAACCACATTGGTTTCGGCCGCCGTTTTCGTTTGCACGGAACTCGGTGTAACTACGGCCAATGCGTCGGAAGGTTTGAACTTTGCGGTCAATATGAAAAAAGACAGGAGCAGGAACGCCACATCGCACATCGCGGTCATATCGATGGTCGTGCTCTTTCTGGGTAACTTAACTTTTGGCATCGTTCGGTGATTAGTTTATTAAAGATTCATTTTCCGCCTTTTTCCATAACAAATTTCATAAAAATTTGGTTCTGGAAAGCCCGCTTATTTATACAAAGAAGCAAAGCTCTGCGTCAACGTGAACCCGCTTTCATCAATACCATAAGTAATGCCGTCGATCCTGGTAGTGAATACGTTATACATGATGATGGCAATGGCGGAAGTACCGATGCCCAGGGCCGTATTGTACAATGCTTCAGAAATACCCTGTGACAGCTTCTGGGCTGCTTCACCACCACCGCTGTCGCCAAGTGCAGAGAAGGAACGGATCATGCCAATAACCGTTCCGAGCAGTCCCATCAGGGTGGCTACGGAAGCGATGGTTGACAGGAACACCAGGTTCTTTTCCAGCATCGGTAATTCGAGCGCGGTTGCTTCTTCCACTTCTTTCTGGATAGCCAGCACTTTCTGGTCGGTATCCAGTTCTGTATTCGTGATCATTTCTTTGTACTTGCGAAGGCCTGCTTTCATTACATTGCCGACACTTCCCTTTTGTTTGTCGCATTCTGCAATAGCGCCATCCACATTTTTATTGGCGAGATGGTATTGAACCTTGCGAATGAATTCTGCAATATTACCACTGCCGGTAGCTTTGCCGATGGTGAGAAAACGTTCAATGACAAATGTCAACACCGTCAGCAGTGCACCTATCAGGATGGGAACGATGATACCGCCAAGGTACATACGCGAAAAGCCACTCTTTGGTCCTTCCTGTGTTGGCCAGAAACCGCCGTTCGGATCAGGATGCGTGAAATTGCTGTCTGCTCCTATAATAAAACGCCAAATAACATATCCTGCGATGATGCACATCAGTGGTGCAGCCCAGGAAATTGCATTACTCTTTTTCTTCGGTTGCACAGAAGTAGAACTCTTCGAAGCAACCGTAGCAGTTGGTCTTGTTTCAGCCATGATCGTTTGTTTTTAGTGTTAAATAAAATTGAAGTATGTAATAGAACAAAAATTGAGCAATGCTAAGCAAAAAAATTTCAATAGGAAGACCGGACGGTTAAAAATTTTTACTCGGGCACACAATATAGGAAATTTATTAAAAGTCAAAATGAAATAATTGTTTCCTCATAAATGGGTTTGGGGGTTTTACATGAGGAAAAGGGTCATAAATCTACACATTTTACGACAAGTCTATTCAAATAGGCCCAAAAAACCCAATGAGATTTTATCTGATTTTTTACTCATACCGCAACGCCTCGATGGGATTGAGCCGGGAGGCTTTCAGGGATGGGTAGAGTCCGGCCAGGAGCCCGACCAACGAGCAAAGGATGATGCCGCCGGCCAGCCATTTCCAGGGTATCACAAACCCGGTATTGAGCACGATAGAAAAAGAATTGCCTACGATAATGCCCAGTATAATGCCAAAAACGGCGCCCATCAGGCTGATCATGATGGACTCATACAGGAACTGCTGCCGGATGTTTTTCTGCCGGCCGCCGATGGCCTTGACCAGTCCGATCTCCTTGGTGCGTTCGGTAACGGATACCAGCATGATATTCATCAATCCGACCGCTGCACCCACCAGGGTGATCACTCCGATGACTACAGCGCTGATGGTCACGAAGCTGAGGTTTTTTAAGAGTTCTTCCACGAACCGGTCGCTCTTGTCCATCACGAAATTATCTGCCTCCGTGGTCGTGAGCCTGCGGATGGGTCTGAAAATGCCCGTGGCTTCCCCAATCCCTGCATCGACCATTGTCACCTCGGGCACTTTGACCAGGATGGTGAAGGAGCTGTTGCTGGAACTGAAGAACCGGCGTACATTATTGTAAGAGGTGAGGATCATATTGTCCCAGCTTCTGCCCAGGGTAGACCCCTTTTCGTCAAGCGTGCCGATGACCCGGTAAGGGATGCCATTGACCTTGATGATCTTTTCCAGGGCCCTTTCGGGGACCCCGTTAAAAAACCGTTTCACGATATCGCTCCCGATCATCGCCACATTGCGGCC
>DATHGW010000547.1:0-5513 GCA_035317445.1 Puia sp. | reverse complement strand
GAATTATCTGAAGATCGCCTGGAGAAATATTTTAAAATCCAAAGGCTATAGCGCCCTGAATATTTTAGGCTTGGCCATGGGCATGGCCGTTGCCTTGCCGATCGGCTTGTGGGTTTACAACGAATACTCTTATGACAGGTTCCTGCCCAATAGCGACCGGCTGTACGAAGTGCGACTCAACTATTATGGGAATGGCGATACCATTAGTTTCAGGGCGAGCTCGCTGAAACTAGCCGATGCCTTCCGCAAACAAATTCCCGAGATGGAATATGTTGCGGAGACCGATTATTTCTGGTCGCATGGGTTAATGGTTGGCGATAAAAAAATGTATATCAACGGCGGCCAAACGGGCAGTGATTTCCTGAAAATATTCCGGTTTCCTTTGTTGCAGGGCAATGCCAATACTGTTTTGAAAGACCCCTATTCCATCGTGCTTTCCGAAAGCACAGCGAAAGCCCTGTTCGGTAAGGAGGATCCCATGAACAAAACGGTTCGTTTCGATAACAAGCATGATTTGAAAGTCACCGGCATACTCCGGGATTTGCCGGCCAACTCAACCTTACAATTTCATTTCCTGGTGCCCTTCAGTTATTACGAGGCGACAGACCATATGACGGGTCTTGCACGTAACGCAAATTTCCAGTGGAACGGGTACCAGACCTTTGTGCTGTTGAAACCCGGCGCTTCTTACGCGCGGGTAGCTGCCAAAATAAAAGATATTGAAAAAGTGGATAAGGACAATATCATGTCCGTGAAAACAGATGTGTTGCTGGATCCTATGTTGGGCTGGCACTTGTTTGATAACTACGAGAATGGTCATAAGGCTGGAGGGTTTATTGGATACGTCCGCATGTTTACCATCATTGGCGTTCTCGTATTGCTGATCGCCTGCATCAATTTTGTCAACCTGACCACTGCGCGTTCTGAAAAAAGGGCCAGGGAAGTGGGTGTAAGAAAGGCGATCGGCTCTCAAAGAAAGGACCTGGTCTTTCAATTTCTCACGGAATCTTTGCTGCTCTCTTTTTTGGCGTTTGGGCTGGCCTTGTTAATGGTGCAATTGTTATTGCCCGCATTCAACCTGCTGACGAATGGAAAAATCAGCATTCCGTTTTCGAGCGGTTTATTTTGGCTGATCCTATTGGGCAGTGTGCTGGTCACCGCTTTGGCGGCGGGTAGCAGACCCGCGTTTTATCTGTCTTCATTCCAACCCGTGAAAGTGCTGAAGGGCACGATCCAGGTGGGCAAAGCAGCGAGCCTTCCAAGAAAGATACTGGTCGTTCTGCAATTCAGTTGTTCTATTGCTTTGGTCATTGGAACGGTGATCGTTTACCAGCAGATCCAATATGCAAGGAACAGACCGGCCGGATATAGTATGGATCGGCTGATGATGACCGATATGAACACGGATCTTGCCCAAAGTTATACTGCTATTAAGAATGAATTGATCGGGAAAGGCGTTGCGGAGATGGTTACTACAGCATCCGCTCAGGCCACCAGTTCCGGTGGGCACCGGGATGTGGAAGACTGGCCAGGCAAACGTCCGGGAGAAACCGTCGAGATGGGCAGGATACAGGTTTCGGAAGATTATTTTAAAACCCTGGGCATGTCGATGAAATCCGGAAGGGCATTCTCCGGTCCGACGGATACGCTCAGCGCGATCTTCAATGAAGCAGCCATTAAGCTGATGCGGATCAAGGATCCTTTGAACCAAACCATCACCTATTTTGATAGCAAATTAAGGATCATTGGTATCGTCCAAGACGCACTGACGGTGTCACCCTTTGCGCCTGCCGATCCGACGATATTTTTATATGACCCGAATCCGCAAAACGTCATGATGTACCGGCTATCGCCCAGGATAAAGACATCCGATGCGATTGCCGCGTTGACGGCGATCTTTTCTAAATATAATCCATCCTTTCCTTATAGTTACGAATTTGCAGATCAGAGCTATGCCGCCAAGTTCAATCTCGAAGTACTTGTTGGAAAACTCGCCGCATTGTTCGCGGGGCTTACGATTGTGATTTCCTGTCTGGGTCTGTTTGGGCTTGCCGCATATATGGCGGAGCAGCGTAATAAAGAAATCGGCATTAGGAAAGTGCTGGGTGCATCTGTATCACAGTTGTGGTTCCTGCTTTCAAAGGATTTTGTTTTTCTTGTGCTGATCAGTTCGGTCATTGCTTCACCCCTGGCCTTGTATTTTTTACAGAACTGGCTTCAGAAATATCCTTATCGCATAAGCATTGGGGCTGGCGTGTTTATCCTGGCGGCTGTATTGGCGATTTTTATCACATTGATCACGATCAGTTTTCAGGCGATCAAGGCAGCAGTGGCGAACCCGGTCAGCAGCCTGCGGTCGGAGTAGCGTTTTTTTAGGTTGATAAGTTTATTGGTTGACTAGTTGATAATGCGATTAACTAATCAACTAGTCAACCAATCAACTTATCAACTCACTTCACCTTCTTCAGCAGCAACACATATCCGCAAAGATTTTTCTTCTTTTTATTCATCTGCAGGGTCTTGATCATATGATATTCAGAAGCTGCTGGAGAATAGGCATAGCTGATGATATTACCATCGACGTCGCCCCACATTTTCTTTTGGTAGACCACCTGGTTTTCGCTCCAGTCGTACATCCGCACTTCATATAAACGGGAACTGGGATCGCCGATGAATACAAATTCATATAGTGCACCTTCGCTCATCGGGACCACGATGGGCATTTCGTATGCGCTTTGCATCTGCATGGACGCCTCGCGGAGTACAATAAAACCTTTGGAAGCAAAGAGGGATTTGAGACTGTCGATCTGAATCTGGTAAGGCATGCTGTCGCAGGCTTGCTGGCGAATGATATCCTGCGCATGGAGGGTTATCGAAGAACAGATCATTGTGACAATGATCATGAGTTTACATAGGAATGTTTTCACGATACGGGTATTTTGGGCAATAGCGATTACTGTCGCTAAATTAATCAATGGGATTGGTATTTGCAATGCCGTCGCAAGGATTGTGCCTGTTTCCCGGGAAGCGTTAAGGGTTAACTTATAAGGACTTATAAGTATAATATGAGTTGGCCTGGGCAGTACAGGTCAGCACAAGCTCATTGACACAAACATGTGCGGGCAAACTGGCACAATAATAAACGGCATCGGCAACGTCAGAAGCCTGCAGGGGTTTATATCCATCATAGATTTTGCCGGCCTGGACAGGATCCTGTTTAAACCGGACCAGTGAAAATTCGGTTTCTGCTGCGCCGGGATGGATGGCCGTTACTTTGATCTGATGCGGCAGCAGATCAATGCGCATGGATCTGGAAATAGCATCCACCGCAAATTTTGAGGCGCAATAGACATTTCCTTTTTCATAGACTTCCTTGCCTGCGATCGATCCCAGGTTGATGATATGTCCATGTCCTGTTGCGATCATCATCGGCAGAATGGCCCGGGAGACATACAACAAGCCCTTTACATTGGTGTCGATCATGGTTTCCCAGTCATCGAGGCTGGCGTTTTCAAAAAGATCCCTGCCCAGGGCCAAGCCTGCATTGTTAACCAGAACATGGATTTGTTTCCAGTGTTCGGGCATATCGTTAATGCTATTGAACGTTTCCTGCCTGTTTTGTACATCAAAACACAGGGTCAATACTTCTATGCTGAATTTCTCCTGCAATTCTTTTTGCACGGCGTCCAGCCTTTCTTTTCTTCTACCGGTAATGACCAGGTCATAACCATTGGCTGCAAATTTTTCGGCGCAGGCCCTGCCGAAACCGGACGTGGCGCCTGTGATCAAGACAATTCGGTTCACGATATTTTATGTTTTGGGTGATGACGATGCGTGCGTGTCAAGACAAAGGTCGAGGAAATGTTTCAGTACTTCATTGCTCTCCTTTGTGTTTTCCAACATGCCCGTGTGCCCGGTATTTTTAAAAATATAGATGTCGGCGATCGCCGGCAGGTGGGCTTGCTTCAGGGTATCTTCCATCGGAACGGCCTTATCTTCCTCGCCCATGATAAACAAAACCGGAACGGTTAATTTTTTGAGCACCGCAGTCCTGTCGGGACGCGCGATCATCGCCTCATAATAATTGATGAGTGCTGCCGGATTAAGACCAGCATATTTTTCTATCAGCTTCCTGACGGTATCCGGATGATTTTTTTTGAACTGATCTGAAAAGAGATTAGGCAGGGTGGATGCTACGAATTCCCGCGAACCATGATCCCTGATAAATGCGATGCCTTTTTTCCTGGTCTGTTTTTTTTCTTCGCTGTCGGCAAAAGCGGTGGAATGAAACAGCCCAAAACCTTTGAGTAATTCCGGGTATTTGTCGGCAAAGGCCAGGGCTATGTATCCGCCCATGCTGTGGCCGATCAGGATGCAATCCCTGATCCCTTCCTTGTCGAGTATCGTTTTTACGATCTGTGCATAGTCGTCCATACTGCGCAGCCGTTCGTTGTAATGCGATTTCCCGCTTCCGCTTATATCGGGCACGAGTACGCGGATATGATCTTGTAAAAAATTAACCTGCTGGTCCCAGATGCTGCCGTCTTCTGAAAAACCATGGAGCAAAACGACCGGATAGCCATCGCCTTCCACCCGGTAGAATAAATCTGTTGACTGCACAACGATTGTTTTATCCACGATTGAATTTGTTTTTGAAGATGACGACCAGGTTCCAGACCAGGAGCAGGATGGTTGCCCCCACGGCAATTTTTGACAATAAGTCGCCGTGCAAAACAAAAAAAGTCATCCTGTTATCCATGGGAACATTCATTTTGACGGCGCTGGCCTTATCCCAGGGCTGCGCATCAAAAACTTTGCCCAACGGATCAATAAAGCAGGAAATGCCGGTATTGGCGCTGCGAATCACCCATCGCCGGGTTTCAACGGCGCGCAGCCGTGCATAACTTTCATGTTGTTTATAACCCGCCGTGTTGCCCCACCAGCCATCATTGGTGATCACGGCAATCAGGTTGGCGCCTGCGCGTATATATGCCGTCATGAATTCACCATAGATACTTTCATAACAAATGGCCGGGGCAATGGCGTAGGTATTGTTGTAGGTCCTAAGTACGGTGCGTTCTTTTTGTCTGACATACCCTCCCGTGGTGCCGCCAAATTCTTCGAACCAGCTGTCCAGGAAATGCAAAAAAGAGGGCAGCACTTCGGCACCGGGAACCAGTTTGGATTTGTGATAGATCTGGAACCGGTTACTGTCGAGCAATGCCGCGCTATTGTATCCTTCCGCATAAAGATGGCCATGGGGCAGTTTCTGTGCGTAGGCTGTTTTGGTTTGTTCCGTAAAAAAACGAAACCCTTCAATACCGGTAAGCAGGTTCACGGCAGGATGTTTTTTCGAAAAATCCCATACGGCAGCAAGAAAATAACTGGAGTGCATGGAATCTTCATTGATGGGTACCGGCACAGCCGTTTCGGGCCAAACGACCAGTGCAGTATGCGCGTCCATTTGTGATTCACTCAGGCGAATAAGGTTTCGCAACTGCGCTTCTTCCTTA
>DATHGW010000546.1:0-3014 GCA_035317445.1 Puia sp. | reverse complement strand
AGTGCTGTTCCATCAGCGCCATATTGTTGTCCAACAAGATACATTGCTCTGCGCTTATCTGCAGCGTCATACAAATTATATATATCAGCCGTACTGCAGTACCCGTTCCAGGGGCTGCCACTGAGGCTGTAGGTTGCATTGGATTGATAGTGCAAAGTTTCCATTTCCCAGTTATTTCCGCCGATATATTTCTTATCAAAAGGAACTACAAAGATGTTCTCCTGGGACCCGTCATTCGAAATAGCGAAATTGTCAAAATAATTCGCACTTAATGCGTATTTACCGGAGTTGATCACCGCATCACATTCTGTGATACAGTCTGCCCATCTTGGTGTACCAGTATATACTTGGGCATTCAGATACAATTTGGCTAATATCATGTGAGCTGCCCATTGTGTCATTCGGCCGTAGGTTGACGCATCTTTATTTGCCGCAAGCAAAGCAATATTGTCCTTCAGCTCTTTTTCGACAAAGGCAAATACCGTGGCCCTGTCGCTATTGGTCACAGAATTGGGATTGGTATTGAAATCGCTTACCACAGGAATATTTCCAAAGGCATCCATGGCCTGATAATAGAAATATGCCCTGACTGCTTTCAGCTCTGCATTGATGGCATCGATATTGGTTGGTTTTGTAGCGAGTGCATTGACCACACCGAGTGTAAAGTTGGCCTTACCTATTCCATTATAGAAATCGTTCCACAGACCATTGATGTTGCCACGGTCAGGTTTCCAGCTATGCAACCACAGGGCTTGATGATCCCCGTTATCGTACCAGTCATTGCCCCTTGTTGGAACAACCATTTCGCCGCCACTGACTTCACTGATTTCAAACAAGTTTCCGTTAGGAAGGGCTTGAAGGGCCTGGTAGGCAGGGGCGATGCCCGCAGCAATCTGATCGGGTGTTTGCCAGAAGTTTTTGTCGGGAACCACGCTATACACCTGGGTGTCTAGCTTTGTACAGGATACAACGATACCTAGTGTCAATACCATTGTTGCAAGCCCGAGATATAGATTTGTTTTTTTCATATGCTAAAAATTAATCGTCAATAATAATATGGTCAGCCTTGTTATTTTTTAGAATGATACATTTACACCAAAAGAGAATGAACGGGTTTTAGGATAAAATGCAGAGCCGTAATAGGTAACATCCAAATAAGCCTGTTGCGAACCGGTATTAACCGTTTGGATCTCGGGATCTAATCCCTTATACGGAGTAATAACAAAAACGTTGTTTCCAGCGACATAAAAACGCAAATTTTGTATCCCTTTCACATGAGTGAAAGTATAGGAAAGCGTGATGTTATCTAAGCGGATATAGGAAGCTTTTTCAAGCCAGAGATCGGATACAGTGGCAGCATCTTTGATACCATTTGTAAGGGCCTCTTTAGTTACATTATTTCCTGGCAACCTGTTGATATTGTCAAAGTTTAAACGGGTATTGTTGAATATTTTCTGTCCGTGTACACCTCTGAGAAAGAAGCTCAGTCCCCATTTACCATAGGTGAAATTATTGGTTATCCCATAAGTAAAGTCCGGGCTTGGATCTATATAATGTTTGGTAACATTCGCGCTGCTGGCAAGTACCGATTTGCCTGCGGAATCAAGAAGCTGATTGCCATCCTTATCTATTCCAACAAAGTGTGGAAGATAAAACTCGTATGGAGTATAGCCAGGTTTCAGATAGGTTATCGGATAAGAACTCAAACCACGACCCACCGCCGAAGAACCGCTGATCTGGTCAGTCTTGATCTGGTTACCCTGGTAGGTACCGGATAAGCTCTCCACATTTGTTTTGATGAAAGTGATCTGGCCATTTAAAGTCCAGGTAAATTTCCTTCCTTCAACAATCTTGGCAGACACAGCGAATTCAAAGCCTTTATTAGTTAAAGAACCAACGTTTGCCAATATGGTATTGATGAAATATGGAGGTGTTGGTACGGAATAACTGTACAACAGATTGGTGGTTTTGTCGCTGAAATAGTTCAGATCGCCAGATATTCTGTTATTAAGAATAGAGAAGTCTACGCCGATATTCGTACCATGCCTTTCTTCCCATTTCAAGTCAGGATTGGGATTTTGTGTTGGCGAATAAGACTGGGGATAGACACCTGAAACCGCGTTGTAGTATCTTCCACCAGGACCGTACAACAGCAAGGTTGCATAAGGAGTAATGGCTTCGGAGTTACCTGTAACACCATAACCGCCACGGATTTTCAGGTCGTTAAGCCAGGAAACGTTTTTCAAGAAGCCTTCTTCACTGATTCGCCATGCCAGGTCAAACGATGGGAAGTTACCCCAGCGGTTATTGACACCAAATTTTGAAGATCCATCCCTTCTCACACTTGCAGTTAGATAATATTTGCTCTTATAATTATAAGTTATCCTGCCCAAAAAAGAGATCAGTTTGTACTCTTCTTTATATGATCCTGCTGAAACACGACCTGGGTCAATGGCTCCGCTAAAATTATTATCCTGGTTTTGGGGAACAAGGAAATTTTGCCCCGATGCAACAATGTTACTGTTAGAGAAGTAACTATATTCATAAACCCCTGTCACGCCAAGACTATGATCACCAAACTGGCGATTGTAGTTGATATGAAAATCTCCCTTTTTGGAATCAGTGTTATAGTTACCATCAGAAGCATTGTCGACATTTCCTTCAACGGGAAAGGCGGGTTGGTAAAAATGAGTCTGGTCGTTAAAATGAGAAACGGAACCCGTAACACCCGCTTTGAGCCCCTTGATGAATTCATAGTTGGCTGTTGCATTCAAAAGCGTGAGGTATTCATAGCCCCTGTTATATTCCATATTCATGTGCTCAACCGGATTAAAAACTTCAAAATCGGTAAAAGCATAATAACTGCCATCCGCGTTTTTTATCGGATACACAGGAGGCGTATTGAATATTTTGCTGATATTTCCGTAATTAGTTAGTTTCCTGGTTGTGGCGGTATAGTCGAGACCAACCAAAATTTCCAGCTTATCATCGAGGGCTTTTTGCTGGGCATTAAA
>DATHGW010000545.1:0-2358 GCA_035317445.1 Puia sp. | reverse complement strand
CAACGGCTATAATAACCCAGACCCTCCCAGAGCTTGAAGATCTTCTGTTCAGGCGCCACGGCCAGATCATGAACGGTAGGGAAGGCCACTAAGAATCGCTCATAGTAGGCCCGGCCCTGCTCTACCCTGGTCTGCTGAAGGATTATCTCGCTCAGCCAGATCTTATAAGGATCTTTCTCCCCTTTCCATGGCATAGACCGGGTATTTTGGTTTTTATGCCATTTTAGCAGGTTTTTAGTAAATTCAAGGTTTTTTGCCGCCATATGCCCGATAATTATCGACCTTCGGTCATGAGGCCCGAGGCCTCATTCAAAATTCACAATCAATATTTTAGAGAATTCTTGCACAAATAAACCAAATCAAGTATTTTGATACCAGAAAAGGAATTTTAGGCCAGGGAGTTGTGAATTAATAATTTTGTTATATATTTAAAATCAGAAACTTATAAAACTTAATCCCCATGAGAAAGGCAGACCTTGTTAACCAAATATCGGAAAAAACAGGTATACCTAAGGTTGACGTCCTCGTGACGTTGGAAACCATGTTCAAAGAAGTAAAGGAAACTCTGTCCCAGGGAGAAAATATTTATATCCGGGGATTTGGGAGTTTTATTACTAAGAAAAGGGCTGCCAAGATCGGGCGCAATATAAAGAAGAATGTAGCTGTTCACATTCCTGAACATTACATTCCTGCTTTTAAACCCGCCAAAGAGTTTGTGGCCGAAGTAAAAAAATTGCAGTCAGTCAAAGAAGATCAGCCGAATCCTGACGAAGAGATGTAGAAGAGATGTACTTTTGCGCTCTAACATTCAGCATGAAGAGACAGCAATACCTGGTAGCCGGCACCGGCGTACTTTTACTACTCGCTCTGTATTTTTTTGGACAAACCGTTCCTCCTCAAAAGAAACCGGAGGCCCCCGCAAGAGGGGCTTCAGGGTCTTCTATTGTAAAATCCATTGGTTTACAGGATATTTTACAGGCCTCACAAGCAAGGCTGGCGCCTGGCCAGTTATCCTATGTAACAAGATTGCAGAACGCTGTCGTAAGGGGAGACGTGAAAACGCAGCAGATAAATGCATACCGGCAATTGGCCGTTTTCTGGCAGGATTCCGTCCGGGAAGGCTTTTTACTCTCCGCCTATTATAAAGGAGAAGCAGCTAAATTGGAAAAGTCTGAAAAAAGTCTCACCTTTGCTGCCCAATTATTTTTACAAAGCTTGCGTGGACAAGATAACCCGGCTTTAAAAAGCTGGATGGCCACGAACGCTAAAGAGTTGTTTGAAAAGGCATTAGAACTGAATCCCGGCAATGATTCCTCGAAAGTGGGCCTGGGCGCGAGCTATATTTTTGGCAGCTCGGCTGGCAATCCTACGGAAGTAATGCAGGGTATTCAGCAGATTTTGGAAGTAGCACGCCGCGATTCTACCAATATGTACGCCCAGTTCATGCTGGGGTTGGGGGGAATAGAATCAGGGCAATTTGATAAAGCTATTGAACGTTTGACAACTGTTGTTCGACATCAACCTGCCAATATCGAAGCAATACTCCTACTGGCCGAAGTCTACCAACAAAAAGGTGAAAAGACGGATGCCATTAAATGGTATGAAACGGCAAAGAAAAAGATCGGCAATCAGGATATGATCCGGGAGATCGATCAGCGTATCCAGTCATTGCGATGAGGAGTATTGTACATGATCATTCATTTTATTTATTAACTATAAAAAAGCATTGAGTATGCCTTGTGGTAAAAAGCGTAAGCGTCATAAAATTGCGACGCACAAGCGTAAGAAAAGACTGAGAAAGAACCGCCATAAGAAGAAAAACAAGTAGTTTCTTCCCAAGGAACGGTCCGCCGGCAGGCGGGCCGCCTATTCCTTTATGCATGGATCCGCCCGATGCCCGAGGTTTGACAGAAAAAAGGTTGATGTCGATGGAAAACGCTAGTTACGCTTGAATAAGGAATTAATTATAAATGCAACCCCGCAGGGTGTTGAAATAGCCCTTTTAGAGGATAAAAAGCTGGTGGAGTTACACCATGAAAAGGCTGACGCCAGCTTTGCGGTAGGTGATTTATACCTGGGAAAGGTCAAAAAACTGATCCCGGGACTCAATGCTGCATTTGTAGACGTGGGCTTTGAAAAAGATGCCTTTTTACACTATACGGACCTGAGCCCCTATGCCCGGTCCCTGTTGAAATTCACGCAACAGGCGATGAATGATACCAGTGCCGGAGGTTTCGATTTTGGCAGTTTCCAGGTAGAGCCCGAGATCATCAGGACGGGAAAGATCAACGAGGTATTGAACGGTAAACCCCATATCCTCGTCCAGATCCTGAAAGAGCCCATCGCCGCCAAAGGCCT
>DATHGW010000544.1:0-3059 GCA_035317445.1 Puia sp. | reverse complement strand
GCAGCTGTAAGATAAATTTTATCATGCATTTGAAGGTGTAGGACACCTGAGCCGAGGCGCATCTACCGCAAAAAAAGCCACAAGCAAATGCTTGTGGCTTTTTCTTAATGATTGTCTAAAACTAGTTTTTGATCACAACTGCATCCAGCGAATGAATAACCCCATTGGATGTCTGCACATCATGCGCCTGGATAGTAGCCCCACCAACGCTGACCTGTCCATTACTGGCGTGCACAAGCAATTCCTTGCCACTCACCGTCCTGAGCTTGTCGCCCTCTTTCAAATCAATAAAATTGATCTTCCCCAAAACAACATGATGATTTAAAAGATCGGTCAGTTGCGCTTTATTTTCCGGTTTCAGTAAGTTTTCCATTACGCCTTTTTCCAGTTTCTCAAAAGCGAGATCCGAAGGTGCGAACATGGTAAACGGACCTGTTTCGCTTAATACTTTATTCAGCCCGGAAGCGACAATTCCTTTCTTCAGCGTCTTCATGTATTTGTCTACATTGACAACCTGCGTGATATTTGACATTTTGTGATGATTTACCTGCCGGTAGAATAACCGGCAACAGGTGTAAGGTATCCCTTAATCGAGGGCGCCACTGTTAATGTTTGGAACAAACGGCCCAATCTTCGTAAGTAAGACTTTTTACTCACTTTAATGATCAAAATTTAACAAAGCAGCTGTCAAATACCTTCTTTCCGCAAAATAGATTTACATTTATAAGCCAACGAATGCATTGCCACAGCATCACCGAACATACTATTTTTTATGGCAATACGCGTAGCGATCAACCACAAGACGACCTATCATTATGACAGATCCGTTTCTTTATCTCCACATATATTCCGGCTGAGACCGGCCGTGCACTCGCGAACGCCTATTGAAGCTTATTCGCTCCATATTTCTCCCAAGAATCATTTCATCAACTGGCAACAGGATCCTTTTGGCAACTACCAGGCAAGGGTAGTGTTTCCCGAAAAGACGACGCAGCTTTCTGTTGAAGTGGAAGTGATCGCAAATATGGTTGTCATCAATCCATTCGATTTTTTTGTTGAAGAATACGCCGAAAAATTTCCGTTTAAATACACCGAAGTGCTGGCCAAAGAACTGGTCCCTTATCTCGAGATCAGTGAAAGGGGGCCAAGACTTTTGCAATGGCTTTTTGGGATTGACAGGAACCAAAAGAAAAGCATCAATGATTTTCTTGTCTACCTGAATCAACGACTCAACAAGGATATTGCCTAGAGCATCAGGATGGAGGCAGGTGTGCAAACCTGCGAAGAAACGCTGACCAGGGCATTGGGCTCCTGCCGCGATTCGGCCTGGTTGCTTGTACAGATCCTGCGGCATCTCGGATTGGCAGCGCGTTTTGTTTCCGGCTACCTGGTACAACTAAGCGCTGACATCAAATCGCTGGACGGGCCTTCCGGTCCGGAAAATGATTTTACAGACCTGCATGCCTGGACCGAAGTATATATTCCCGGCGCAGGCTGGATCGGCCTTGATCCTACTTCGGGTTTGTTTGCCGGGGAAGGGCATATCCCCCTGGCCTGTACTCCTCACTATGTAAGTGCGGCGCCGGTGGTTGGATCCACAGACCCCTGCGAAGTGCGCTTCGAATTTCATAATACCGTCCGACGGATACATGAAGATCCGCGGGTCACCAAACCTTACACCGAAGCGGAATGGGCAGCGATCGAGGCCCTGGGATACCAGATCGACGAGGACCTGGAGAAGGGAGATGTTCGCATGACCATGGGCGGTGAACCCACTTTTGTTTCGATCGACGACATGGAATCCCCCCAGTGGAATACGGAGGCGGATGGAAAAGAGAAACGGATCTTATCGCATGAATTGATTTTCCGGCTGCGGAAGGCATTTGGTCCCCACGGCATGATTCACTATGGCCAGGGAAAATGGTATCCCGGTGAGCCGCTGCCCCGCTGGCAGTATGGTTTGTTTTGGAGAAAGGATGGCTACCCGATGTGGCAGGATATTAACCTGATCGCAACCGAAAAAACGGAGAGGAAATTCACGCATGCCGATGCAGCCGTTTTTATCCGTGAACTGGCCCGGCATCTTGCGCTCAGCATAGACAACATCAGTGCTGCATACGAAGACCTGTTTTTCTTTTTATGGAGCGAAGGGAAGACACCCGCGAATATCGACCCGTTAAAAGCCAACCTCAAAGACAGCATCGAGCGAAGAACGCTGGCGAAACTGCTCGACCAGGGGCTTGGCTCTCCCGCCGGTTATGTATTGCCGTTACAGTGGAATTATTGGAACGATCAATGGCTGAGCAGCAAATGGGTTTTCAAGAGGGAACACTTGTTCCTGCTACCCGGGAATTCACCGATTGGCTTACGCCTGCCGCTCGAATCACTGCCGGTGATGGCAAAGGCATCGCAACCGCAGCAGGTGGAACGCAGCTTGTTTGAGAGCCTGCCTGAGTTGGGAAATTACCGTGAATCCATCGCCAGCCGCTACGGAAAGGTTTACCAACAGCCATCAACAACCGAAAACATCGCTGTAGCAGATCCGGAGGATGACATCAGCTTTGAAATAAAGACCATCAAAACCGCACTCTGCGTGGAAGCGAGGGAGGGCATACTCTATTTGTTCATTCCTCCCACAGAATACTTAGAGCACTATCTGGACCTTATTGCTTCCATTGAAGCTACTGCTGCGAAATTGAATATGCCGGTTCGCATAGAAGGCTATGAACCTCCGCGCGACTACCGGTTGGAAAGACTGGTGGTATCACCCGATCCCGGCGTTATTGAAGTGAATATCCATCCTTCAAAGAACTGGAAGGAGTTATTGGATAACCTCAACACACTCTACGACCAGGCCTTCCTGTCGAGGCTCGGCACGGAAAAATTCATGCTCGATGGAAGACTTACGGGCACCGGGGGTGGCAACCACATCACCATTGGTGGCGCAAAACCTTCAGACAGTCCTTTGTTGCGAAGACCCGATCTCCTGAGAAGCCTCATCACGTATTGGCAACTGCATCCCGGACTATCCTATCTTTTCTCCGGACCCTTTATCGGTC
>DATHGW010000543.1:0-6838 GCA_035317445.1 Puia sp. | reverse complement strand
AAAAGAAACAAATATTTATTGCGTTGGCACTGGCTGTGGCCATAGGCGGGGCATTCTCCACTAAAGCAAATTCACGCGCAGAATTTACTACCTATTATGATCAGGTCACCGGACCAAACCCATGTGACGTAACGAATTGTGGCACAAACAGCCTCCATACTAAGTGTACGCAACAATTCTTCACGACCGCAAGTTGTGGTACAACGGCCTCGGTGACACTGTACCTTCCATGATCAGGGTTTGGATTAATAGAGAATTGGGAAGCATCCCAATTCTCTTCATTTAGAAAAAGGAGTATCATACTCATCGCATGACCGGCAAAATAATTCTGAAAATATTTGGCTGCTTTTCTTTTGGTATTATGATCATCATAACCTTGTTTTGGTATTCCAGGGGAATAAGTAAGGGCGAAAATGGATTTATCAGATTATTTCCTCCGCATATGATTGACGGCAGGAAAGAAATGGATCTGACTTACAATTCTTTTTATTTAGCGGGAGCAACGGCTAAGCATTTGTATCTGGCTAATGCTACTTATCCGAAAAGCATATGGATAACCGATCATGCGCTGCTGGATACTCAAAGGATCAATCTCCATATTGCCGATAGCGGCAAAATTGCCTGGAAGGCTGTCAGAGTGGTTGTTGACTCCCCGAACATTTTTTGCCTGGAGCCCATCACGCCCGCGATCCTTAAAGGCGATCTGGCTGATTTTACTTTTTACCGCCTTGCCACCAACAATTTTAATTTTTCTTTATCTGTTCCTCTTTCAGTTTCAACATTCGTGAACCTTGTTTATGACGGTGCGAAGGATGAGACGAAACTCGTTAAAGTGCCGGCGGATGCGCGGATTGGCGACGCCAGGTCCTATATGATCGAAAAGCAAAAAGAAGGCCTGTTTTCGACAGATGGCATGATTCGCTTTGACCGATTAAGCAACAGACTGG
Organism: Puia sp.; assembly: GCA_035317445.1. Classification (GTDB taxonomy): domain Bacteria; phylum Bacteroidota; class Bacteroidia; order Chitinophagales; family Chitinophagaceae; genus Puia. The sequence continues at coordinate 5,891 of DATHGW010000543.1, read as the reverse complement.
TATATATTTACTACTACAGGAATCAGTTTATATGTCTTGATTCTAATCTTAATTTTCGTTATCAATCCCGTACGATTGATACGATATCGCAAGCAAAAATCAATGTAGTACGCATAGCGTCGGAGAATAAGATTGTCTTGGCAGCCCCGCCATTGCTTGTCAATAATCTGAGTTGTATCGATCAGGATATACTGTATATCAATTCTCCGCGGTTAGCGAATAATGAGAATGAGAAAGGTTTTGCATCCTATTCCGTGATTGATATGTATTCTCTGAAAGACGGCTCCTATAAATACAGTTTTAATATTCCCGATTATAAGGGACAAAAGTTGCGAAATTTTAGCGTTATCAACCACCGCATCGTTGCTTTCCAGGGACATTTTATGCTGACCTATAAGCTGAACAGGTAATCTAATGGTCAGATTCACGCAGCGCGGCGTAAATGAGGGCAATCAATTCCTTGCTTTTCCCATCTCTCGGAACAGTGACTGAATAAATCCTTCCTTTTTTATCTACAAGCATAAGCGTGGGGCCTCCTTCTACATCATAATATTTCAGGAAGGGATGCTCCATTCCCAATCCATTCGTGTATAAATTGATAAATGTCTTCAGACTGTATTTTTCTTCGCGCACGCTTTTAAGCCATTGTGATTTTTTAAGATCGGTGCAAATACTAACAAATTGAATATTCGAATCATTTTTAAAAAGCGGGTAAACCAATGAATCCATTTGCCGGGCGAATAATTTGCAACCACTACATCCGGTAAACCAGATATCAATAAATACCAGCTTGCCTCGCAAATCCGAAAGCCTGACCATTTTGCCTGTTGTATCGGGTAAAGAAAAATCATATACGGGGGTCCCTTTCAATTTCACTGTCCGCCATTTTTTTAATATTTCTTTCAGGTAAGGGTTGTGAACCAGTTCATAAGCATCCTGAAGACAGGAATCAAAATCTCCTCTGGTATCTTGAATCCGCATATCGGTCAGGTAGTTGAGTAGCATTCTTTCTCTTAGTTCTCCCCGGTAATCGGCCTTGAGCTTATCATATAATTCTTTAAACCGAGCGTTGTAAACGTTGGCCAGTATATATTCGGCGTTTCCATTCGACTCTACAAACAGGCAGATCGCGCTTCTGGAGAATAGAAAATTCAGATATGCGGGAGATATTGTTGAATAAGAACTGGTATCCACAGGAAGCATGAGCATGGACCGGTAATATTGTAATAGTCTTTCCTTTTTCATACTGTCAGCGAGGTATTGCTGGACCATAAAAAAACATTGGAAAGTTATCCGGGTTTCTCCGATAATGTCTGATTTTAACATGTGATAGACTGGCCGGGAAAGCTTGTATTTATCCAGGATGCTGAACTTAATTTGCAGAATAGAATCTTCAAGTTGAATTCTTCTTAGGGAGTAAATAGGCTCATAAAAAATAGGTTTATTTTTTTCTTGTTCTATAAAAGGTTCAAGTTTGTTACTTGCCATGTCAATTTCCTGCCTGCATCGGTATTTTGTCGCTCCGATCCCGAAAAATCTGTACTGAAATCCTTTAGGCGTCCAATTAATCTTCATTTGAATATGGTCATCCGGTTCTAGAATGTAATAGTTAAGGACACTATTGCCTCCTTTGCTTTGGTTTACTTCAAAACCAATACGCATGGGATGTTCGATGCGCGGCAGTTTAAAAGAGAATGACCCGTTGCGTCCTGTAGTGCAAGTCATTTGAGTGGCCCCGATATTGCTGGCAATCACGTCTTTCCATACAACTACCGTTATGGTGCTTCTCCTTTTTCCCTCATGTACTACCTGTCCATCCAGGTAAATCGGTTTCGCTTGAGCATACGAGGACTGGCTTGGGCAAAATACACCCAGCAACATCAACAGGAAGATGAATTTCATTTCTTTGGGAATTGAATAAGGCGTTTAATATCCGGGATTTTGCGAAAGCTGTGGGTTGTTTTGTATTTCATATAACGGAATCGGGTAGAGTGCTGCGGTCGCCTTCCAGCCTGGTTTTTGCGGACCAAGAACGATATCTGCCCGGCCTGACCGTTTCAGATCGAACCAGCGGTTTCCCCATTCTGTAAAAAGTTCAACTTTTCTTTCCTGCTCGATAGCGAGTAGCAGCGCGGCCTGGTCATTGGCTGTTGTGGATGAAAGACCGGCCCTGGACCTGATCACGTTTAAATCATCCTGAGCTCCTGCGATATTGTTTTGCATGGCCCTCGCTTCGGCCCTGATCAGAAATTGTTCTGCAAGCCTAAGGAACATGGCATACTCAGTTACCGGAATGGAGGGATCTCCACCCATTGCTTTATATTTAAATGGGTAGTAGTAGGTTTGGGCATCCACCGTTAAACTATCAATCCAATTGTTTCTTCGGTAATCTCCAGGTTCAAAGGAATTCAACAGTTGATTGTTGAGGCTTACAATAGATGGGACCGTGGTCAGTATATAATTATATCCTTCCATAGTATTGAATCCGGGAGAAACCGGCATGAGCTGTAAAATCGTTTCCTGGCTATTCTTTAGAAAAACGCCGTTGAGATCTGACAACAAACTAAACATGGTTGTGTTTCCGATCAGCTTGCCAGATTCAGCTTCGGCATTAGCCCAGTCACCGGTATAGAGGTAGACTCTTGCCAGCATTGCTGAAGCGGCCCATTGATTTGGCCTTATTCTTTCTCCTTTTGAATAGGAATAGTCTGAGGCCAGCATGGATTCTGCTTCCTTTAGGTCTGCGATCACTTGCTGGTAAACCAGCGTGGGGGCAGAACGCCCTGTTTTGGCGGTTAGCTGATAATTGGTCGTTGTGATCAATGGAACGTCACCGAATAAATTCAAGAGATAGAAGTGGCAGAATGCCCTGATGAATTTGGATTCCCCCGTCAATTGTTTTTTAACGGCATCCGATACGGTTTTTGAGGTGGATAGTCCTTCGATTATGGCATTTGCTGAATAAATGTAACTGTACAGGTTGCCCCAGAGATTGTAGGTGAGATAGCCATTGGTCTTTGAAATAGCATTCTCATAAAATTCATTGAGGTCCGCAGTGGTTGAGTAGGATATAAATTCATCGGCGGACAGGGCTCCAAAGGTCGAGATATTCTGACTTAATCCGCTGGCCTGATCATTGGCCTCCATCATTCTATTATAAATTCCAGTCACCGCAGCAGTTGCGGTTGTGTTATCAGAGAAAACGGAAATGCCGACCAATGCTGTTGTCGGAGGATCTATGGAAATAAACTTTTTGCAGGAGTAAAAAAGCGTGGATAGTGCCAGTACACACATTACGCGAAATGACAAGTTATATTTTGATAGAGATTGCATAAATACAGATTTAAAAAATGATTTGGATACCAGCTGTTATCACTCTCAATGGTGGCAAATTGTAAAACCGTTGATTCTCCGGGTCCAGCCCGAGGTAATTGGAAAAGGTCACGATGTTTTGGCCTTGTAAGTAAATCCTGCAATCCTGGAGATGAATTTTCCCGGTCCAATTCGTTGGGAACTGATAAGAAAACGACAGGTTTTTCAACCTGATGAAAGAGGCATCACCAGTTGCATGATCGCTTAATTGATTATTAAAATATGCGCGTGTTGCGGGAGAACTAAAATTCTGGCTAAATTGCTGAATATTGGTCTGATCTCCTGGTTTTTGCCAACGGCTAAGCACTATATCCGGTTGGTTGGATAATCTGCCCGCGGCAGCGAAATAGTACATGTAATTTAAACCGGTTTGCCTCACAAATTGAAACAAGAAATCCAGGCGCCAGCCTTTGTATTGCAGTGTATTCTGCAGGCCGCCATAAAAGTCCTTTCCTATTTTTTTTATCGCAATTAGGTCCTGTGGGTAATCGATACTGCCATTCTTATCTGCGTCTTCGAAGCTATAAATGCCCGTTTGGGGGTCAACACCTGTATTGTGAAACAGCTTTTGAATATACAGTGATTGTCCTACCACATATTTATTGACATAATTAGACGCTTCGAGACCTGGGTATGCAACCAATTCATTCCGCGGAATGGTTAGATTAATGGCAGTAAGCCAGCTAAAATGCTTATTCCTTATATTGGTTGTATTCAGTTCAAATTCCCATCCTGTATTTTGAACAGTAGCCGGCAGATTGGCCTGAACAGAAGAGAAGCCGGTAATTAACGGCAATGAATACCCTACAAGCTGATTGGATGAGCGATTGTTATAATATCCAAGTGTAAAGAGAATACGGTTTTTCAACATTCCGATTTCCAATGCCGCTTCTGTTTTTTTATTCACTTCCCAGGCATAATCGGAATTGACCAGACGGGTGGGGTATAGACTGCCATTATCCTGGTAAGGATAACTTGTCGGACTCCAAAGGTCAAGGAAACCATAATCTCCTATCTGGTCATTTCCGGTGGTTCCATAACTTGCCCTCAACTTGCCAAAACTGATAACCGGGATTCCTTTTTTAATAAAATTTTCATTGGAAAAGATCCAGGCTGCTCCTACTGCGCCAAAATTCGCAAATTGTTTGCCTGGTCCAAACCTGCTCGATCCATCTCGTCTTGAGGTAATATTCAAAATATATTTATCAAACAGGTTATAGTTGATGCGCCCAAATAATGATTCGTACCGATATTGGGAATAGGTTGAACTCAGAACATTTAAGGAAGAAGCTGCTGCAGGGTTTTCTATCAATGCATCACTGCTGAAGCCGGTGGCCTGTGTAGCCTGGGCCTTCAATAAATTTTGCTGAAAGGTACCGCCAACAAGCGCCGTTAAGGTACCTGGCCCTGCAAGAAACGAATATTCTGCCTGAGGTTCAATAATCCAGGTTGAAGTATTACTGTTGGCAAAAACTGAAGACGCCTGGGCAGCAGCGAAGGCGGGGTTCAGGGATTTTTTTGGAGCATTCTGCATTTCGTCAACTGCCATGATGTTATAACCAAAATTGACTTTTAGTTTGAGACCCTTAAGCACTTCGTAGCTTAAAATTAAATTGGTAACCAGGTTTGAGCTATTGGCCTTGTAATTCCTTAAGAGAATGCTAAAGGGATTGTTCCAGGTACCGTTTTGCCAATTTAGATTTTTAGCTGAATCATAAATGGGTGGCGCATCCGGAGCAAGGACGAGGGCATTGTTTGTGAGGTCCAGGTTAAGTAACCGGTTATTCTCAATAACAAAAAACCCCGAAAATGCCATATTGAATTTTCTATTTTCGGAATAGTGATTGATATTGACATGTGCGGATGCTTTTTGATCAAAAAAGTTTCCGGGGAAGACCGTAGTTTCCCGGTGATACCCTCCACCCAGGATAAACTGCGTATTGATGTTGCCTCCGGATATTGATCCTTCCAGGTCCGTATAGTGCGACGTTCCTCCGATCAGTTCTTTCTGCCAGTTAGTATACCTTGTTGTATCCCACACCAAAAGGTCGCGTGCGGTTGAATTGTTAGGAACCACTCCGTCATTCTTAAAAGCTTCCCTCCTTATCTTAAGATAATCCGGTGTATTTAACAGACGCATCTTTCTTGTGATCTGACCTGCGCCGGTATATGCCGTTAAATCAAATTTGGTTTTGCCAGGCTTCCCTTTTTTTGTGGTGATCAGGATGACGCCATTGGCCCCCCTGGACCCATAAATTGCTGTAGCGTCGGCGTCTTTCAGGATGTCGATGCTTTCTATATCCAGGGGATTGATACCATTTAACGGATTTCCTCCATCAATGACGGGTGACGTAAAGTTTGAGTTGAGTGATGTAGAAGTGAATGGAACTCCGTCAACAATATAAAGTGGGTTATTGCCATTTGCAATGCTGTTTTGCCCGCGGATCTGAATCGTAAAACTGCCTCCCGGCACGCCGGTATTCTGCGTAATGTCAAGTCCGGCAACCCTGCCTTCGAGC
>DATHGW010000542.1:0-2375 GCA_035317445.1 Puia sp. | reverse complement strand
GTAAAATCCAGTCCCAATAAATTCTTTACATGATTGGTAATGCATTGGTAACTATCGCTGATGATACCGCAGATATATCCCCGCAACTGCAGTTCCCTGATTACATGAACAGCATCGCCCACCAGGGGGATGGATTCCACTACGTTGATCAGTTCAGCAAAGCTGCGGCCTTCCAGGAGTTGGGCGATTTTTTTTGTGCGGACATAATCATTCTTATGCTGAGCAATGATTTCAGACAACTCCTTTTTGAAACCAAATCTTTCGGCTGCCGTATGAATAAAGCTGCCCTTCAACAAGGTATTGTCCATGTCAAATACGATCATTTTGCCAGGATTTCCGATGAGCTCTTTCATGGAAAATTCGATCTGGCCGGGCAGGATTTGGGCTTCCGCAGTGTCGTCGGATTCTTTTTTGGGCAGGTGAAATAAATTGACCCGCTTGAATATGGCATTGGCTACCTGCTTTGCCATCCGGCTCAGGGCCTGCAAGGGTTGCATATCATTTTCTATCTCACCGATGCAAACTTCTTTGATACGGGCATTGACCTGATCCATGTCGATCAACAGGCCAATATCCACTCCATAATCATTTTCAAATTCTACACGTTCAAAAAAAGAACGTTTTCCGGCGATCATGCCGCTGAGGGGTTGCCGGAATTTCAATAAGTGCGGAAAAAAAAATTCAAGCAGGGGTTTTACCAATATTTCTGTCACGCGTCCTGCCTGGCGCTCAAAATAAGATTTTACAAAGTCAGCCTCATCCAGGATAAGGGGACTCGTCAGTTTTTCGATGATGTCTTCATGGTAATTGGGAATGTCCGCGTCGAGGAAAACAATGATGTCATTTTTGGCAAGCATCATGCCCTCTCTCATGGAATCACCCTTGCCCAGGTTTGTACTGGTAATGATCCGTACATTTTCTCTACGGGCTTCCGGAATGGTATTGTCCAGCGATTGATCATCCACCACGATGATCTCCGAAACCAGTTCGTTGCGTTTGGCCTGTTGAATGACCTGGCGGATCGTTTTTTCTTCATTCAGGGCTGGAATGATGACGCTGACCATAGGGATATCGTTTTGGTTCTTGATGAGAGATTCATTCGGCAACGGAAGCGGTCTTTTCCACACAAGCTAAATTCAAAAAATAAGCAATTCCAGGCTGCAGTAGTCCCTAAAATTATGCCAAAATTTATCTGAACGTCGAAAATTGACGACTACATTTGAATATACATAAAGCATGAAGTTCCTTGAAGAAGCCAAAAAAGAACAGATAAGGGTTTTAACTGGCTTCGGACTTAAATGTGTAGTGTTTCTGGGTCAGATAGCTGAACGATACCACGATCACCGTAGTGAAGATTTTAGCGATTGTTGGATAAACCTGAAATTGCTCCACAAACAATTTCAGGAAAACGTAATTAAGCAGCACGCATATTACTACGAGAAGAAAATAGCGAAATAACTGCACCCGGCCATGAAGGGTGGAACCGGGAAAAACAATGTTCCGCATCAGGAAGAAGCCTGTGGGGAAACTGACGCAAAATGACATGATGAATGCCGCAATATGTGGTTTGAACGCAAAAACGCCCACATGCAAGACCTGTTTATGCAGAATATAATTGTAGCTGATGAAAAATAAAAAAATGTCCAGAAAGGTGTTCGCCCCCCCGCACGCGGCATAACGAAAAGTTTGCAGGGACATGATCTTGCTGAAGGGTGGATAAAACAGGTCAATAAAAGAAATCAGCCACTTTTTCAGCATATTTTAACCGGAACTTGCGCGGCGAAAATAGTAAAAATCAGCTGTAGCATCCATTAAAAACGTCAAAAAAAACTGAAAATCATCCTGAAAAGCTTCATTGCACTACTTTTGCAGCCAATTTAAGCAATATGGAAATCCTTAATCAGGTGAAAACCTGTATGCAGCAGGTGATGCAGGACAAGTATGAATTGAAGATCGAAGCAAAGGATATCCTGGTGAATGAGACCAAGCCAGAATTCGAGGGTGATTATACGATAGTGCTGTTCTCGTTTGTGAAGCCTTTAAAGAAATCGCCCGAAGGACTTGGGAAAGAACTGGGGGAGGCATTGTTGGAAAAATATCCTGGCCTGTTTTCCAAATTCAATGTAATTAAGGGATTTCTCAACCTGAGTTTTCCTGACGCAGTTTGGATCGATTTTCTGAAGAAACATCATGCCGACGCCAATTTCGGTTCCAGGGAAAGGAACGGACAGAAAGTAATGGTGGAATACTCTTCTCCCAATACCAATAAGCCCCTGCATCTGGGACATCTCAGAAATAATTTCCTGGGCTGGAGCGTAGCGGCCATCCACCAGGTCAATGGTTATGATACGGTGAAGACCTGCATCGCCAATGAC
>DATHGW010000541.1:0-2851 GCA_035317445.1 Puia sp. | reverse complement strand
GAACCCGATCCAGGCAAAGGCCAGGAGCACGCCGTCTGAATGAGCAAACCAAAAAAGCGAGGGCAGACGCATGAAGCCCGCGCCCGTTGATCCAAGCGCCTCGCTCACGCGGTTCAGGAACATGCCGACGGGTAACAATCCATTCGCGCCGATCAGCGGAATGATCTGGTTGATCGCGACCAGGAAGGCCACCGCATAGATCGCGCCCAGCAGGCGAAGGATCAGGAAGCGGGTGAGCCAGTAGGTTGGACGGGTGCCCGGTGCATGCATCAGTGATACCATTTTTGACGAGCCGTTCAGACCTAAAAATACTTAATTTAGCATCGCAACCCACCTATATGGCCATCGAAAGCGACACGTCGGTTTCATTAAAAAAAATTTACGCTCCCCTCTTCGAACCAGCGCTTATCAACGAAATCGAAGAAAAGTCGATGCTTTTTACGGCCAGTGCCGGTCAGCCACTCATCAGCATGGGACAAAACATTAAAATGGTTCCCATGGTATTAAGCGGCACACTCAAAGTGAGCCGAATGAATGATGATGGACAGGAGCTGCTCCTGTATTATGTCAGGTCGGGCGAAGGTTGCGCTATGACATTTTCCTGTGGTATGATGTCGCAACCAAGCCAGGTAAAAGGCGTTGCCGAGGAAGATCTTGCTATGATCCTGGTTCCGGTGACCGTTATGGATGAATGGATGCAGAAATATCCCTCCTGGAAAAAATTTGTGATGTCTACCATCGTCACCGAATTTATGGATGTCATCAAAAGCGTCGATGAAGTGACCTTCAAAAAAATGGACGAACGCCTCGTGAATTACCTCAAAGAGAAATCGAGGATCAGCGGATCCTCGCTGGTCAACCTTACGCACCAGCAAATCAGCGAAGAGCTGGGAACCCACCGCGTCGTCGTATCGCGTCTGCTGAAAAAACTGGAAACAGACAATCGTCTGCTGCTCTATCGCAACCAGATCAAGCTGCTGAAGGATTTGTAACTTTTGTTACACAGCATTGTAACATTGTTACCGTTTTTCGCTCCCCTTTCATTGCATATTTGTATTGCTAAAACATTCACCAATTAAAAATTATAGCCATGCAAAAGTATGTTGTCGAAAGAGAAATTCCGGGAGCAGGAAAATTCACTCCCGAGCATCTGAAAGAAATTTCACAGGCCTCCTGCGGAGTATTATCCAAGATGGGTTCCGGCATTCAATGGGTTCACAGTTATGTGACGGGTGACAAAATTTATTGCGTATACAATGCGCTGAATGAGGAGTTGATCCGTGAACACGCAGCCAAAGGCGGATTCCCGGCAAATTCAGTCAGCGCGGTTTCAGCCATTATTGATCCGGTCACAGCGGGTTGATTGGATTTTGACAGATCAGGGTATTATCCGGATATTTGTCGTCAATCTGCATGATGAACAGGATAACTCAATTCATGATCTGTCTGTTGTTTTGCCTGGGCACAATCCATCAAGCCTGCGCGCAAAAAAAAGATACGGCTAAGGTTGTAAAGGAAAATGCTTTGCAACCTTATTTTATTATTACTGCAGGACCAGAAATTACCGCATTTTTTAATGATAAACCCGTCGCCGTTTCTACCGTTGAGGATTTCAATAATTATGTTCAGGCTAATATCAAAAGCCTGAGAGATTCCCGGGTAGTGGTCACCGGGAAACCAAAATCCGGAACCTTTGATGAAGTCATCAAGACCCTGAAGCGAAACAGGTTTAAAAATATCTCACAACATATTCTTACCGAATAGGGGGCGAGTGGGGGGTGGCGAGTGGCAAGTGTACCTGATGTCAATGAGCTCAAATAATATTTTGCTATGCCCGAACAACGGAAGCTTGCTGCCATCATGTTCACTGACGTTGTGGGCTATACGGCCCTGATGCAGAAAAATGAACACGAGGCCGTATCGCTGATCAATCATCATCAATCCATACTCGAAAAAAAAGTTGCTGAACATCATGGGGAAGTCGTTTCCTATTATGGCGATGGCAGCCTGTCCATATTTGCTAGCATTACCCAGGCGCTTCAATGCGCCATGGAAATTCAACAGATCCTGTTGCAGGACCCGAAAGTACCCCTGCGGATCGGGTTACATACCGGCGAAGTTTTTTTTGAAAATGGCAATTTGATTGGCGACGCAGTGAACCTCGCCTCCCGCATACAATCGCTGGGGAAGGCCGGCACCGTCCTGTTTTCAAAAGAAGTATTCGAAAAGACAAGAAATCACCATCAGTTCAAGTCCGTTTTCCTCGGCAGTTTTATATTGAAAAATGTTGCTGAACCAATGGAAATATTTGCATTGGCCAATGAAGGACTGGTCGTGCCTGGCAAAGAGGACCTGGTTGGCGTAGTCCGGCCTGTTGTTACGGCTCGTCAGCGATTCAAGTGGCCCATCATGTTGTCTGTATTATTGATCATTGTGCTCGCTATTTTTGTCATAAAGCCATTTCTGGATAAGAGGAAGTATCATGGGTTGGATAAATCCATTGCCGTTCTGCCATTTAAGAATATGAGCAACGACACCGTGCAGGAATATTTCAGCGACGGGATTACCGAAGATATCGTTACGCAGCTGTCAAAAATTGCAGGTCTCCGGGTGATATCCAGCAGCTCCGCGATGCAGTATAAAAACGCACCGTATAATATTAAACAGATTGCCGCGGATCTTCATGTTGCGTCTGTTTTGGAAGGAAGTGTCAGAAGGGAAGGGAGACAGGTACGCATCACGGCGCAGTTGATTGATCCCAATACCGATCAGCAGATCTGGGCAAATAATTATGACCGGGGCGTTAACGAGGTTTTCGCGATACAGAGCGAAGTGGCACAGCAAATCGCAG
>DATHGW010000540.1:0-4456 GCA_035317445.1 Puia sp. | reverse complement strand
AATTGTTCTTTTGGCTAATACAACCATACGCTGCAATTGTTATGTTCATTCGACACCGATTTGCCTTCTGCAAATATAAATCAAATAAATCAATCATCTAAATAATATTTAGTAATTCTAAATATTATTTAACCGCGGCTCGAGGCATGAAATTTAACTCGGCGTAATCCCATTTAAAAAGGCAGGTACCCATAGAAGAATAGAATTATAACATCTTATTAAATACCAACAAAAAAACGAACAAAATAGGAATGACAAATTAGATTTCCTAACTAAACAATCCCAGGAACTTAATCTCGGTTATTGATGATTCATATTCACAACGTCAATCCCTTAATCTTCACATTCAACTGCATATTCCCAAACCCTGCCCCGACAAACCCTTTTCGCTTAGCCAATTCCTTCATTTTCTTTTTGGGATTTGGAACCTTGGTTCCCGAAAGCGCTTTTGGCGCAGCAGCCTTGAAAGGCCGGGTCACCGCCGGCCAGTTAAAAGTTAATCCGGATAACTTTTCAATCTGATCGATCTTCACCTGGTATGTCTTGCCGTCCTTAAACACCAGGTGCTCAAAGATATCATCGTCTGTTAATGCCTTAAGCCCTTTCGCATTGGCAACAAATTGTTTCTTGATGATGCCGCCAGCGATCAGGAACTTTTCCTGGCTTTGAATAAAACCCACCGCATAGGCCTTGCCGTCACTCCTGGTCCAGACCACCACTTTCCAAAACAGGTTGGGGATCAGGATATCCTTGCCTTCTACCTGCGTAACAAAAACGCCGTCATTCGGAGATAGGATCGGACCGGTAAATAAATTGATCCGCAGGTTTTGCTCATCGGCCCCGGTGTGTAATATATTCGACTCCAGCTCCGCCCAGATCATTCGATTGAGGTCCTTATGCTGCGGCGTACAATTCGGGTACCAAAAAGTATTTTTTCCCGCCTGTTTACTGATGGCCGGCGTTCCCCATTCAGGATCCTCCCTCCGAACCAGGTGACCCTTATCAAAATCGCTTTTCGTCGCACTGTATAATTTAGCACCGAGCTGATCTGCTGTAGCATCGAGACGGGGATCGGCCTGAAAAACACCAATACGGGGATTGTTCTGCCACTCGGTTCCATCAATATTGACGGCAGTAAAATACGCCAACCGCCGGCTTTTGCACATCACTACGCTGTAATGCAGATAGTCGATTTTTGATTTGCCGCCTGGTAGTTTTACCAGGTCCTGCTTGTGCGCATCGCTTAACTCAGGAAAAGGGATCTTGAATTTGGAGCCCAGAAAATCTGCCTGGTATCCGCCATCATCGATCGGAGTTTTTAACGTGGGTGATGCGGTTGTTTTGGTTGCCTTGGCCATACAGGAAGTTTTAGAATTGATAGAAATATTTTTCCACTTTTTCATACTCGCGGACTCATCCCGGTTGGGAGATTGCGGGTATTGTTGCGAGGGAAGAATTTTCCTGATCGCTTTAATCCAATCTTCAAAACTCGTGCTGAATTTAATTTTTTAAAGCCACTCAGCGCAACAAAGGTAAATGCTTCGTTTGGACGGCCGTTGAAAACAGCATGATAGCCAGATTCGCAATCCTGACAGTCTGCCATCAATATGCAGAGGCCCGTATGCAAAAATCGAGACCCAATTCATAAATAAGTGTTACCACTTACTAGCAAAAAGAACGCAGAGATTCCAAATTGAAATCATTCTTGCAAGAAAATCCTCGCAAACTGTATTTTCTTACCAGACCCTGAAATTGTAATATTATCAAGACATATTCGTTTGTATATGTGTCCAGTCGCACCATTTAACCTCATCTAAATCCGGAACGTGAAAAACAAACTACTATTTAGCCTGTCATGTATTGTTATTGTCCTAAACTCCTGCGGTCCCACTATCTACAAATCAAGCAATTTTGAAAGTTCCAGGAGTACAATAAAGGTGATTGCTATTCTTCCATTCCTTATTTCCATAGACAGTAAGCGTTTGCCAAAAGGTACAACGATGGCAACATTAAAGGAATCAGAAGAAAAGACCGGATATGATATGCAGAACTCAGCATATACCTGGTTCCTACAGAGACAAAATCAATATACCGTAACCTTTCAGGATGCTGATAAAACCAATGCCTTGTTGAAAAAGGCGAATATTATTTACGAAAATATCACACTCCAGGATAAGGGAGAATTATGCAGGCTATTGGGCGTTGACGGGATAATATCCGGGAAGGCCACTTTATCCAAACCAATGTCCGAAGGCGCAGCAGTGACGATGATCATTTTAGTAGGTTGGGGAGGCGCAACAAATAAGACGATGACAAGCTTGTCGATACATGACACTAAAAGTAATCTGCTTTGGAAATACGATTACGAAGCGAACGGTGGCATAGGAAGCAGTCCGGGAAATTTGACGAAGGCATTGATGAAAAATGCGTCGAGAAAATTCCCGTATAGGTTGAATTGAGACTGATCGTAAGATTAATAAACGTACAGTAAAAAAGTGTTGGTTAAAGCCTCATTTAATACTCTTTCCTTTGATATGCTGGTTTTATCAGCTCCCCTTATTATTGACCCCATCAAAAGTTACAAAGGTCAGCAGGTATACTCCTGATGAAGTTGTTGTAAGTGTTGATTCATGTCGCGTCCTTTTCTGTTAACCACCTTATTTCTTGAAAGGGCAAAAAAATAAAATTGCTATTTAATAAAATGTTAACTACATTTGTAGTTGTATAATTACAATAATAGTTTACTTTCGTAGTATGAAGAGACTAAGCGAAAAGGAAGAAGCCATCATGAAGATCATATGGCAAAAGAAAAAAGCATTTTCGAAAGAAGTGAGGGAGCTTTTGCCAAAGCCAAAGCCTCACATCAATACGGTGGCAACTATTATGCGAAGACTGGCTGATAAAGGATTTCTTAGTTATGAAGATTTTGGAACCACCTACCGGTATATTCCTGCTATCGGTGAGGCTGAGTATAAAAATAAAGTTGTAAAGCCTTTATTAAAAGGATTGTTTGGCAACTCTATAAAAAATGCGGTCGCCTTTTTTGCGAAAGAGGAAGATATTACTTCAGAGGAGCTGAAAGAAATTATTCAAATGATTGAAAAGGAAAAATAATAAATAATGCCGGTCCCCTATATCATATTGTATGCAGTTGAGGCAAGTACGACACTGGCGATCCTTTTCACAATCCATTGGATACTCCTTCGCAAAACTACTTTTCATCACTTCAACCGTCTTGTTCTCCTCTTATTGGTAGCACTAACGTTTCTGCTTCCCCTGGTATCAAGGGTTGTTCTTGATCGTGCTGTTCCGATAAATTCTTTGTTACAGGAAATAGGCGGCAAAGCTGGTAAATATTTCAGTACCTCTTCCCACTCACCAGGGTCGGAATCTACGCCATTTTCCCGGAATCTTCAGGAAGAAAATACAAAACTTAGCTCCAGAACAGGCTTGGTGGCAGGAGCTATTTATTGTCTTGGAATGCTTTTCTTTTTAGCCCGGATTTTTTTTCAGCTCTCTGAGTTGTCCGGAATTTTGCGTAAGGGCAGACGGGAGCATTTCAGAAAGTATACCATCGTGCATATTCAAAAGAAAATGCCTCCGCTTTCTTTTTTCAGATGGATCATCCTGAATACTGAAAGCTATCCCGAAAACATGCTTCAGCATATCATCTTGCATGAAAAAGTGCATGTGCGGCAATATCATACGCTCGACATATTACTGATGGAGTTATTTGCCGCCATTTTCTGGTTTCATCCAATGGCCTGGAATCTGAAGAAACTGGCAAAGCTTAATCTGGAATATATTGCCGACAAAGAACTTCTCAACGGTGGAGTGAGCCGCAAAGAATATCAGTATGATTTGGTGAGGGTCAGTTTTGGACGGTCATTAAACACAACCGCTAATTATTTTAATTATTCACACTTAAAAAACAGAATTGCCATGATGAATATCAAACCTTCGGGGCCGAAAACAGCGTTGAAATATTTATTTTTTCTTCCTGCCGTTTTTTTGTTGGTTGTCACGCTAGGACCATTAAATGCCCAAAATAATCTACCTGCCCGGCGGAGTGGCGCCAATGAACCTAAAACGGATAATATGGATATTTATCTGGTTATTAAGAAGGATATGACCGATATGCGGTTGAAAACGATTCAGAAGAGCTTGTCTGAAGAAGGAATTGACATTTCTTTTTCAGACGTTCAATATGGTAAGGACCATTTACTTTCAGGAATAAGAATAATAATAAACAAGGGAAACTGGAGAATAGGAGATCTGACTGTATCGGGTCAGGCCCAGCCTCTTTCCGAACCACTGGTTTTTTATTTTCTCAAGGTGAACGGACAGAATAAAACGGGTTTGTCCCGCGGCTATCCGGAAGATATTTCTGAAAAGAGTCTCAGCAGGTTAAAAAACTTAAATGGCCTTCTTAAATATCAACCCGCCACCCGGCAAT
>DATHGW010000539.1:0-6426 GCA_035317445.1 Puia sp. | reverse complement strand
TCATTTGCGCCTGTGCATCGCTTTGCAGAAAGCCTCAGGCGAAATGCTGGAAGACTACTTTGGTGCATGGTCATCCGTAGCGGCAATTTTTCTGAAACAGAATCAATTGGATTCGGCGCTTTGGTATGCCCGAATCGGGTTTGCCATATCACCTAAATCAGGTCTGACTTCTGCGCTGGTTGGCAACGTGTACGAGGCTATGGGCAAGAAACAACTGGCCAAAGAATATTATGCGATGGGTATTCAGGCTACAAAAGAGCGTAATAATATTTATTTGCAGGCAAGACTATATAACAATCTTGCCAACTTTTTTTATCAAATGGGCAGCTTGGATTCATCTATCTACTTTGCGGGTCTTTCATTACAATCATGCCAGCAATATCATTTTGGTGAATTCGCCCTGGACGCAAGCAAGATCCTGATGAGGTCATTCGAATCGCGCAATCAACCGGATAGTGCGCTCAAATATGTGAAAGTGATGCTGGCCGCAAAGGACAGTATTTTTAGCCAGGCAAGAACGCAACAAACCCTTCTTCTCGATTTCAATGAAAAACAGCGTCGGCTGGAAATTGCATCTGCCAAAGAAAAATACCAAGATCAATTGCGACTGTACGGCCTGATAGGGATAATAGCAATATTTGTGATCATAGCCGCCCTGCTTTGGCGGAATAATTTTCATCGAGAGAAAGCCAACAGGCAACTCTATAGGCAAAAACAGGAATTAGAAAGTACATTAAATGAACTTAAATCAACCCAAAAACAGCTCATTCAATCCGCAAAAATGGCTTCCCTGGGTGAGCTTACCGCCGGCATTGCACACGAGATACAAAACCCTTTGAATTTCGTAAACAATTTTTCTGAGGTAACCAAAGAACTCATTGATGAAGCGTCACTGGCCCATGAAGCGGGCAATGCAAAAGAAGTTAAAGAATTGTTGTCTACTGTACGGGAGAACGCAGATAAGATCATTCATCATGGCAAGAGGGCGGATTCCATTGTAAAGGGCATGTTACAACATTCGCGGGAAACCAAAGGGCAAAAGGAGCCTACGAATATCAATACCCTCGCTGATGAATACCTAAGATTGAGTTATCAGGGTTTCCGGGCAAGAGACAAATCTTTTAACGCGACGCTCAAAACAGATTTTGATCCAAACATGGATAAAATCAATATCGTACCGCAGGATATCGCAAGAGTGCTCCTGAATTTATACAACAATGCTTTTTATGCCAGCTTCGCCAAGGCTTCGGTGGCCTCGTCCGCCTTTGAGCCCATCGTTTCCGTAAGCACAAAAAGACTGCCGGATAGCATTGAAATCAGGGTAAAAGACAATGGCAATGGCATCCCTCAAAAAATACTGGATAAGATATTTCAACCCTTTTTTACTACCAAGCCCCCTGGTCAGGGAACGGGATTGGGTTTATCCCTGAGCTATGATATCATCAAGGCGCATGGCGGCGAATTAACCGTGGAAACAAAAGAAGGGGAGGGTGCTGAGTTTATAGTTCAGATCCCTGTAGTGTAGTTCGCCTTCAGCCGCTGAACCACATTATATCCATCCATACCTTATGGCTTTACCAATCAGTTCACCGGTATTGACCAGGTGTTTTTTGTGCAGCATATTTTTGCGATGGGTATCTACAGTCTGCTTGCTGATATGTAAAATATCGCTGATCTCTTTGCTGAATCTTCCTTCGACTAAAAGCTGGAGCACTTGTCTTTCACGCCGGGTTAACTCATCCTTGCTTTCAACATAGATATTATTTAAAGGAACATTATAGTAAGATGGCTCACCTTCTATCCCAATAAACGATAACACGGGTGTACCTTCGTGCTTCAGGTAAGTTATATCCGTATGAACATTCAGGGTTCTTAAGAATCCGCCATGTTCGTCATGTTCAAGTAATATTCCCTGGTAAAGTATCCTGGCAAAGTCGCCATTTACTTTCCTTAACCGGATATCATACCTCACTTTATATTTCATCATTTTTTCTATCGGCAGGTGAGAAAAAAAATTCACCACGCTGCTTCCGAAAGACAAAAACCAGGAGCGGTCATCGGGATGAATTTTCTCGTTCATAAACTCCATATCGAACTCATCCGGATGATAGCCCAACACCTCTTCCACTTCCTTGCTCACAAATTCAAAAGTAAAACTTTGGTGGTTGAGGATAAAATAGTAAGAATCACCCAGCAGAAAAAAATTCAATAGCTTTTTATAAAAGTCCTGTTCAAGCCTGAATAAACTGGGCGCGGTGTCAGTTTTAAGCCCTTTAAGTATTTTGTTGAACTCAAGATTGAAAGGTTGCTGTTTCATAACGGCCTTAGTTGAATATAAGACTACCTATAAATCGGTATTTTTTTTGGGCCTCATCTAAGTTACATTTAAAAATCATCTCAAAACAACCAATTTTATGAAGCAATTTTTACCAGTACTGCATGTCCAGTCAAAACATTACCTGCTGATCTGCCTCGTTATGGCGATGGTTTGTGTCAGCAGCTGCCGGAAATCGGGAGATGATTTCCGGGATGAATTAAGCCGATCCTCCTTTTCGGCAGATGTGATCGATAAATGGCTGACGTTGGAAATCCGTTTATTTACGCATGCCGTCGGTATTTCCAATGGCGGTTTTACCCGGCACTTTGCTTATTCGGGCATCTGTGCCTATGAATCGATTGATCCGGGAGTCGCATCCTGGAAGGATAAATACAATGGACTTTCAGGCTTGCCGGAAACAGAAAAACATAAAAGATATCACTGGCCGGCCAGCGTCAATGCATCCCTGGCCGAATTCAACAGAAGCTTTTTTACCAGCACCAATTCAAATGCAACGGATATTGCCGCAATTGATTCGCTCGAAAATGCCATCTATTCAACCTTCAACCACGTGGGCTCTCAGGATCTCAGCCGATCTGTTGGATTTGGAAAATCCATTGCAGACGCCATTTTTGCCTGGTCCCAAACAGACGGGTATAATGAAAACAATCTACTTCCTTACACCCTGCCGGTGGGTCCGGGTTTGTGGGAACTGACTCCGCCGGCTTTTGCAAAACCCATCGGTCCTTTTTGGAGGAATGACCGTCCCATTATTGCTGGTAGCGGCAATAACGCACAACCCGGTCCGCCCATGGCATATTCCGAAGATCCTAAATCTCCTTTTTATCAAATGGTCAATGATCTGTATGTCGCATCAAAAAGCCTCACGACCGATCAGCAAAATTGGGCATTGTTCTGGAGAGATATACCCGGCGTTACCACCCCGGGTCATTGGATGAGTATCATCCAGCAGGTCATCAGGCAAACGCATAGTCGTCTTGATAAGGCAGCACTGACCTTTGCATTGGTTGGCATTTGTTTAACTGACGGGAACATCAGCGTCATGACAACCAAGTATACCTACAACCTGCTCAGACCAGTAACTTATATCAGGAAGGTCATCGGAGATGCTACATGGCTTTCTTTTATTCCAACACCTGCGCATCCGGAATATTCGTCTGCGCATTCGGTGGTTTCTGCTGCAGCATCGGAAGCACTCACGGCCATTTACGGGAATATCGGACCTTTTACAGATCATACCTGGGATTATCTTGGTTTTCCCACCCGCACCTTCAACACATTCCGCGCTATCGGAGTCGATGCAGGCAATTCGAGGTTTTATGGCGGAATTCACTACCAGCCGTCAATAGATGCAGGCTTGAAGCAGGGAAGAATTGTCGGTACAAATATTCTGAACAGGCTGTTACCATTTTCAGAATGGGAAAAATAATTCTGGTAAGAAAGTAAGTTACCCGTCTCATCTCATCTCGTCTCGCCTCAGGCGAGACGAGATGAGATTTTGTCCATAACAAATACCTAATTTCCTCCAATTACTTTAGATTTGGTATCCTTAGCTCATTCATCTTATGCCCGAGGTGCTAAAATACCTGATCGTAGACGACGAGGAACTTGACCGTCTGGCCATTGAAAGCGAAGCAGAGAAATTTCCTTTTCTTCATAGGATCGCTTCCTGTTCCCACCCCCTTCAGGCTGCAGAGCTGATTCGCAGCTATCCGCCAGATATCCTCTTTGTAGATATAGAAATGCCGGATATCAGTGGGTTGAACCTGGTCAAAATGACGATGAACAAGTCGATGATCCCCGTTTTTATTACATCCCATCCTGAATTTGCCGTGGACAGCTATGACATAGAAGCTTTTGACTATTTGGTAAAACCCCTGTCTTCGGAACGGTTTGCCCGTTGCGCCAACAGGCTGCGCGATTTTTTCCAGTTGCGCGATAAGGCATTCGCTTTCGACAAAGAACAGGAAACGGATTATATCATGATCAAACAGGGTTATGAAAAACATCGGCTACGCCTGGGCGATATTTTGTACCTGGAAGCGATGAAGGATTATACCCGGATCAGGCTGGTGGGCAAACAATATTTAGTACTCTCGCCACTGATCAACATGATGGAAAAAATGCCGGCGAAAAAATTTGTCCGTATTCACCGGAGTTTTGTCGTGAACGTGGACAAAATAACGGAGGTTAGCGGCAATAAAGTTTATATCGAAGCGACTGAATTGCCAGTCGGAAAATTATATAAAGATGCCTTGAACAGGAAATGCTGAATAAATCATCTGTATGAAAATAATTTTCTGCCGTTTGCTGCTGGTTCTGCTGATGATGTTTTCCGGCCTCGCTATTGTATTGTCCCAGGAACCCGATTTAACCAAAATACCAGATCCCGCAGGAAAGATCAAAGCCCTGCTCGATTATTGCGAACTGCTCAGATTAAACAGTACGGGCGCAACGGATACCTATCTGAAATTACAACAGTCCGGCTCCAAGGGTTTGCAGCTACTAAAACCGGAGGATTATACGAACCGGTCAAAATTCTTTTTTTACATCGCGATCGGCAACTACTACCAGGTTAAGTTTGACAGTGCGCAATATTATTTTTATCAAAGCCTGTACAGTGCCCAAAAGGGACATAATACGCAGCAGATCACCAAAGCCTGTGTGGCCCTGATTCCTGTTAACTTTCAACTGCAGCAGCAAAATAAAGTGGAGGACTGTAAAAACATCCTGCAGTCGATAGCTGATACAACATATAATCAGGCGCTGCTGCAGGATCTCGATTACGCCCTGGGAAGCTATTATCAGCAAAAATCCTATTACAGTACCGCGCAGGATTATTTTATAAGGAGTATTGAACTGCGGGAAAAAGAAGTGGATACAACGCAAAATGCAAAGAAGAAATTCGACTATGCAATTCAATGCGACATGCTTTCCAAATTATACCTGAATACGGAGATGGTCGATAAAAGCCTGGATGCTTTGCGCAAAGGCGAACGCTTCGCCTCCGTGTCGCCGAATGTGGAAAACCGGCTGCTCAGCTCGTTTGTGGAAGCCTATACAACTTCCGGGAACATTGATTCTGCTTTATTTTATAATAAAAAGCTTGAAGTGGAAACCAGCAAAAATCCGATGTTTCCCTCCGAAGTGGTGTCCTCTAATTTGAACATTGCCATTTATTATATCAACAAGGGCCAGTATGAAAAAGCGCTGCCTTTTATCACAACGGCAGAAGGAATAGTGACCCGTGTTAAGTCGCCCCTGCTCACATTTCAACTACAGATGGTCAGGGGAAGGTATTTGGAAGAAACCGGGAAATTTGACCAGTCTGTTTCCGAATTAACACAGGCGATGCCAGTTGCAAAACAGTTCAGCAAGGAACTCTACGCTAATATTTTGAAGTATATGGCGCTGGATGAAAAAGGCAAAGGGAACACTGCGGAAGGATTGAAATTTTATGCTGAATATGTTCGTTCAGAGGATACGCTAACAAAAGAAAAATTATCCCGGACTTTTGCTGACCTCGAAACACATTACCAGACCAATGAAAAAGAACAGCGCATACAATCTCTTGATAAGGAAAACAGGCTCCGAACGCTTGAATTACAAAACGCTTCCCATCAACGACAGTTGCTCATCCTGGGTTTGGCAGCATTGGGTGTGATCTCGCTTCTGTTATATTTTAACTACCGGGGCAAGGAAAGACTCAACACGGAGCTTCATGAGAAAAATGAAAAGCTTGACCAGATGAATCAGCATCTGGCCGAAGCCAATGAAACAAAAGCACGCCTTTTCGGAATCATCGGCCATGACCTTCGTTCTCCCGTCAGTAAAATTGTACAACTGCTGCGGTTGCAAAAAGAAAGTCCCGGAAAATTGCCGGAAGAAGCCGGAAAACAACACGGAGAAAGAATACAAAAAGCATCTGAACATGTGCTGGACATCATGGAAGATCTTTTGATCTGGAGTAAAAGCCAGATGCAGAGTTTCAGTCCGCAGTTCGTTCCGGTAAAAATTAAACCATTGATCGATCATGAGATCAGCCTGCTGAAAGATCAGTATGAAAATGAGCAGCTCATGGTTGAAAA
>DATHGW010000538.1:0-6099 GCA_035317445.1 Puia sp. | reverse complement strand
GATCTCGCCATTGTGTGCAATGTACCGGAATGGCTGCGCCAGTTTCCATGAGGGAAAAGTATTGGTGGCAAATCTTGAATGAATCAGGCCAAAGGCAGAGACCATCCGGTTATTGCTGAGATCGGGAAAATAGCTTCTGACCTGAAGGCTGGTCAATTGTCCTTTGTAAACTACGGTCTTGTAAGAAAGAGAGGCGACATAAAAGCCAATGACATCCTTTCTTACCGTGTTGTTGATCGTATGGCTGGCATAATTGCGCAAAACAAAAAGCTTGCGCTCAAAATGATCGGGGTCATTGATATGGTCAGGGCAGGCGATGAAAACCTGTTCCATTTCAGGTTCTACCGAGAGGGCCGTAGGGCCGATGCCGTCTGGATTTACGGGAACTTTGCGATAACCGAGTATTTCTAGTCCGAGTTTATCGGCTGAACGATTGAAAATATCCCTGCACTCTTCTTTTAAACGGATGTCGCGTGGAAAATAGATCATACCCACGCCGTATTTTCCAAAAGCCGGCAAATGAATGCCCAGTTTCACACATTCGTCAAAAAAGAATTCGTGGGGGGTTTGAATCATGATGCCAGCACCGTCGCCCGTATTGCTTTCGCAGCCACAGGCGCCACGGTGTTCCATGTTTTCCAGGATGGTCAATCCATCAGAAATAATCTGGTGAGATTTATTTCCTTTGATGTTAGCCACAAACCCGATCCCGCAGGAATCATGTTCAAAAGAAGGATCATATAAACCCTGATTGTTCACCATCTTCATACTCGTTCTGTTAATTGACTAATTTCAAGAAATGTTTTAAATCAAAGAGTTTTGTCTAAGACAACAGCAAACAATCGCTTAAAATTACAAAAAAAATACATTTTTCGTGAATAAAATCTTATGGGAGTTATCCACAAAGAATCAATAGGCAATGGGCAATATGCAAACTGCTTATTCTTAACTCTTATTAAATTATTTGCCAATTGCCTTTTGCATATTGCCCATTGCCTATTGATCAATTACACCAAATACCCAAAGAGCTTATCATCTTTATTGATCTCAGAAAAATCAATATGGCGGCTTTTCAACTTATTTAAAAGGATCTCGTAATCGGCCTTGCTTTGCAATTCGACGCCGACCAGGGCCGGACCGGTCTCCTTATTGGTTTTTTGCATATATTCAAAACGGGTAATGTCATCGCCTGGCCCGAGGATATTGTTTACAAATTCCCTCAGCGCACCCGGCCGTTGCGCGAAGCGGATGAGAAAATAGTGTTTCAATCCTTCGTACTGCAGCGATCGCTCCTTGATCTCAGGCATGCGGTCAATGTCGTTGTTGCTGCCGCTTACAATGCAAACAATGTTTTTTCCTTTCAGCAGATCCGCGTAATCATCCAGGGCGGCAATGGATAAAGCCCCGGCAGGTTCAACGACGATCGCATCTTCATTATATAATTTTAAGATCGTTGAACATACTTTTCCTTCGGGCACCAGGTGCATTTCGTCCAGCACATCCTTGCAAATGGAAAAAGTAATATCGCCTACGCGTTTGACTGCCGCGCCGTCTACAAAACCGTCAATACTGTCCAAAACCACGGGGTGCCCGGCTTTCAGTGCTTCGAGCATCGAAGGCGCTCCTTCGGGTTCGAGCCCAATGATCTTTGTCTTGGGGGAATAGGTCTTAAAATAAGCGCCAACACCCGCACTCAATCCTCCTCCGCCGACCGGAACAAATAAATAATCTATTTCCGACTGGTCTTCCAGGATTTCTGCTGCCACGGTTCCTTGTCCTTCGATGATGCGGTAATCATCAAACGGAGGAATGAAAGTCATCTGGTTGGATTCGGTGAATTCCTTTGCGGCGACTGCGCAGTCGTCATAAGTATCGCCGACCAGTTTAATTTCAATAGCATCTTCCCCAAACATTTTGGTTTGTGTTACTTTTTGTTTGGGCGTAATGATGGGCATAAAGACAACCCCTTTCACATTCAGTTTTTTACAGGAATAGGCGAATCCCTGGGCATGATTGCCTGCACTGGCGCAAACGACTCCATGCTGAAGTATTTCCGGAGGCAGATTGCTCATCATGTTGTACGCTCCCCGGATCTTATAGGAGCGGACCAGCTGCAGGTCCTCTCTTTTCAGGTATACCTTACAGTGATATTTCCTGGAGAGGTGATGGTTGAGCTGAAGGGGCGTCCGGATGACCACCTTCTTCAACCGTTCTTTTGCCCCGGAAAAATCCAAAGCCGCCACTCCTGCCTGGGCTTTGAGATTTTCATTATGTATGGGCGAATAGGTCATGGTTACAGTTGATTTATTTAACGGTTTCTAATTTTGAAGCCTGCTTCTCGGCATCTGCCTTGGAAGGGGCCGGTTGGTTTTCTGGTCTCAGGCTTCTCACGGTCTTGCCTGCCTGCCACATTTCGCTGTCATGCAGCTCTTTCAATTCGGCATTCAATTTCTCGCGATAGTCGGGCTGGCTGTTTGAATCGATCGATCGCTGGCTTTCTTTGCCTGCCGCAACACTTTCATACAATTCAGTAAATACCGGCAAGGTGGCGTCACGGAAACGCTTCCACCAATCCAGTGCTCCCCGCTGCGCGGTGGTAGAACAGTTGGCATACATCCAATCCATGCCATTTTCAGCAACCAATGGCATCAGCGACTGCGTGAGTTCTTCTACTGTTTCATTGAAGGCTTCGGAAGGACTGTGACCTTTCTTGCGCAATACCTCGAACTGGGCGGCAAAAATGCCCTGAATGGCGCCCATTAAAGTGCCTCTTTCGCCAGTGAGGTCGCTGAATACTTCTTTTCTGAAATCCGTCTCGAACAAATAGCCGCTGCCGACGGCGATGCCCAATGCGATCACTCTTTCTTTGGCGCGGCCGGTGGCGTCCTGGAAAATCGCGTAACTGCTGTTTAGTCCGCGGCCCTGCAAAAACATTCTCCTTAAAGAAGTGCCGGAACCTTTTGGCGCAACCAGGAATACGTCCACATCCTTGGGTGGAACAATTCCTGTTTGTTCATTGAACGTGATGCCGAAGCCATGAGAGAAATACAATGCTTTGCCGGGGGTAAGATTTTTCTTTACCGTGGGCCAAAGTTCAATCTGGGCAGCATCGCTCAGCAGGTAACAGATAATAGTACCACGCTGCAATGCCTCTTCTATCTCGAACAAGCTGACGCCGGGAACGAAGCCATCACGAACGGCTTTATCCCATGTCTTTGAATTTTTACGCTGGCCAATAATGACATTGATGCCATTGTCTTTTTGATTCAGCGCCTGGCCGGGTCCCTGGACTCCGTAGCCAATCACTGCCACCACTTCATTTTTCAAAACCTGCTGTGCTTTGGCGAGTGGAAATTCTTCGCGGGTAACCACGTTTTCTTCTACGCCACCGAAAGTTAATTTTGCCATGATGTTTATTTGTTATGGTTTAATGTTGATTGTTTATTTACATGGTAAACACTTCATCCTGCTTATCCAGATATTCATTCTCTATTACATTTGCTCCCGGATCTGATTGTTCAAATTCTTTAAGCTTTTCATGGAAGCCGTGGCTCGCCTTAATGATGGCCACCCGGGCACTGCGTACAAATTCGATCAGGCCAAAGGGCTCCAGCACTTCCACCAGTTTATCTGTTTCCTCACGATGCCCTGATGTTTCGAACACCGTATAGTCTTTGCGGATCACCACGGCCCTGGCTCCGTGTTCGCGCAATAATCTCTCCACCTGCACTTTTTCTGCCACTTCATCGGTCGAGACTTTATACAGCGCGAGTTCCTGCCAAACGATCTCATCATCTGTGTTGAAATAAACTTTCAGTACCTCTACCTGTTTTTCAATCTGACGGCATAATTTTTTCACGACATCTTCTGTTTCCGTAATGACGATGGTAAAACGATGGATGCCTTCGATCTCCGAGGGTGAGCTGTTCATGCTGTCGATATTGATCTTTCTCCTGGAGAAAATGATCGCGACCCTGGTCAGCAATCCGATCTGGTTTTCGGTGTATACCGTAATCGTAAATTCCTGCTTAGACATATATGCTGTTTTCGCGGTTAACAAAATGGGTCATCATTTCAGCCTGATCTCGGCCACACTACAGCCCTGCGGCACCATCGGGAACACATTGTTTTCCTTGCCTACCATGACTTCCAATAAAAAAGATCCCTTGTGGCTGATCATTTCATTCAAGGCATCTTTCAGCTCGTTCCTTTGGTCAACACACCGTCCCGCGATGCCATAACCTTTAGCGACCATAACAAAATCAGGACTTGTAATATCTACAAATGAATACCGTTTATCGTGGAAGAGCTGTTGCCATTGTCTTACCATGCCGAGGAAGCGATTATTCAGGATCAATATTTTTACGTCTATCCCACTCTGCATAATGGTGCCCAGTTCCTGAATGGTCATTTGAAATCCGCCATCTCCGATGATTGCGATAACCGTTCTGGAAGGTGCGCCAAATTTCGCTCCGATGGCCGCGGGTAGTGCAAATCCCATGGTGCCCAGGCCCCCGGAAGTAATATTGCTTTTGGATTGGTTAAATTTTGCATACCGGCAGGCCACCATCTGGTGCTGGCCCACATCCGTTACAATGATGGCATTGCCAAGCGTGATGTCGTTTACAATTTTGATCACCTCACCCATGCTCAGTTCATCTGATGCAGGATTCATTTCGGGTTGAATGCAAATTTTTTCTTCCTGGATCTTCAGGTCGGAGAATTTTTGCAGCCAGGCGGTATGATCTTTCGATTGAACCAATTCAGTAAGCAGCGGTAAGGTTTCCTTGCAATCTCCCCAGACCGGCACAGTGGTTTTTACATTTTTATCAATTTCGGCGGGATCAATATCCAGGTGAATGACCTTTGCCTGTTTTGCGTATTTGTCCAGCCTGCCGGTCACCCGGTCGTCAAAGCGCATACCCACGGCGATCAACACGTCGCATTCATTGGTCAGCACATTGGGACCATAATTTCCGTGCATACCCAGCATGCCTACCGCCAGCGGATGGTCGGTTGGAATGGCGCTCATTCCCAGGATAGTCCAGGCGGCCGGGAGACCAGCTTTTTCAATGAATTGCGTAAATTCTTTTTCAGCGCGACCCAGGATAACCCCCTGGCCAAAAATCACGAATGGTTTTTCTGCTTCGTTGATCAGCTTGGCTGCTTCAGCAATATATTCTTTTCTGACCAGCGGTTTCGGACGGTAACTTCGGATATGGTCGCATTTCTTATATCCTTCATAATCGAATTTTTGTATCTGTGCGTTCTTCGTGATATCGATCAGCACCGGCCCTGGTCTTCCGCTTTTCGCGATATAAAAGGCCTTTGCCAGGACAGATGGAATTTCCGTTGCATCCGTAACCTGGTAATTCCATTTGGTAACAGGCGTGGTGATGTTGATGACATCGGTTTCCTGGAAAGCATCTGTTCCCAGCAAATGCGCGAACACCTGACCTGTAATGCAAACCAATGGTGTACTGTCGATCATGGCATCGGCGAGTCCGGTGACCAGGTTGGTCGCTCCGGGTCCGCTGGTGGCAAATACAACACCTGTTTTGCCGGAGGTCCTCGCATATCCCTGGGCGGCATGCGTTGCTCCCTGCTCATGTCTTACAAGAATATGTTTTAGTTTATCCTGGTAATCATACAGGGCGTCATAAATCGGCATGATGGCGCCGCCAGGATAACCGAAAACGGTATCCACTTTTTCTGCCATGAATGCTTCGAGAACAGCCACGGAACCGGAAATGTTCGTGATTGTTTTCTTAGCGGTTCCGGCCTTCTCTTTTTTGATCGCTATGGTTTCCATATTTCTTTTTTAGAAATGCTCAACGATTTATTTTGAACGCATATTTTTTTTATTCTTTCACTCATCTGTCACACATCCTTCTGCCGCATTCTTCACATATTTTGCATATTTGAACAGGATGCCTTTAGTGGCCCTCAAAGCAGGTTGTTTCCATTTGGCTTTCCGGGCTGCAAGCACCTCCTCGCTAACCTTGAGTGTGATCGTATTTTTTGTTGCATCGATTTCAATAAGGTCATCATTTTCGACCAGGCCGATCAATCCGCCTTCATGGGCTTCCGGCGTAATAT
>DATHGW010000537.1:0-7159 GCA_035317445.1 Puia sp. | reverse complement strand
GGCTTAAATAGGGAGTGGATTCGGAAGCAGGGAGACTTTTGGGTTGAATCTCCTATAATTTTTCTGACAGCCATAATCTGGTACTTGAAAAAGTTCAATGGAGGAGAATATTGCACGCTACCTCATGTAATTGAGTTGATGCAGGTCGAATATGACAAGCTTTTTTCAATTCTGCGTTTAGAGCCAGAAATTGATGCGTTCATAAATCCGTTCATAACGGCTTATTTAAACGATGCAATGGAGCAGTTAGAAGGGCAGATTGCTGGAGCGAAGATCGCGATGGCCCGCCTAGCCTCTCCGCAGCTGTATTTCATCATGACTGGGAATGATTTTACACTTGACATAAATAACCCTTTTGAGCCGAAAATCTTCTGTTGCGGCAATAATCCTCAGAAAATTCAGACCTACGGGGCAGTTCTCTCATTGTATATAAATCGACTTATAAAGTTAGTTAACCGAAAAGGAGGTCAGAAATGCAGTCTGATTTTTGATGAATTTCCGACAATTTATCTTAGCAATGTAGACGGTTTAATCGCTACTGCGAGGTCGAATAAACTCGCAACGACGCTTGCCATACAAGACCAAAGCCAATTAAAAAAAGATTATGGAAAGGACTTATCAGATGTCATAATGAATATAGTGGGTAATGTAATTTCTGGCCAGGTTATGGGAGAAACAGCTGAACAACTAGCACGAAGATTTGGAAGGACAAATCAAAATCGTGAAAGCCTTTCTATAAACAGTTCCGATATTTCTATAAGTCGGTCAAAGCAATTGGAATTTGCGATACCGGCTTCTGTAATTAGCGCCCTTTCTTCGGGAGAGTTTGTGGGAATGGTGGCAGACGACCCAGACCAACAAATACAATTAAAGGTATTTCATGCGGACATTAATAACACTGCTCAATTAAATACTGCCCCAGGTAAATTTAAAGAGCTGCCGCAGGTACGAGAAATAACTCAAGAAATGGTACAAGAAAAGTATAGAGCAATAAAAATGGACGTTAAAAAAATAATTGATATCCAATTAGAAAACTTAACCAACACGCCCGAATTGAACGGACTGTTGATTAAAAAGAAATAAAATGACTGCAGGGCGCCAGATCTAGCAAGGTATTTACCAAAGCAACAATATATTTAATCGTATGAGCCTACTCTGACCCATTGATATGTTTTCACTTTTCAATCGGAGAATTGAAAACTTGCAATGTTTGAATCGAACTTTAAAATTGCTATTTTCAATGATTTGTTTATTTGGCATATCTACTAAGGTTAAGCAAAAAAGATACTTCTATTAGATAGGTCCTTAAAAACTGTTTTCCAGCCATATTTCGGGAGTGTCTGGTTGTCATGCTTTTTTACAGTCGCTATCACTTTTTTGCTAATGTCATGCCCTGAGACCTATTGGTAATTTTCTGGCCGCATCCGAAAAAAACCTATCTAACATATCGTAAATTGTCCTTAGTTTGTCTGACTTAGTAGAATATGGATTCAAAAGGTCTTCACTAACCCTGAAAATAAAATTAAAGAAAAGGAGATAAGCTCTACTAATTGAGCGATAATATCATAATTTACCTCACCTCAATGGCTGGTCATATTTACTATACCAATCTTCAGCGGTTACTATTCTTGTATGCAGATAATGTCGAGCAGTCAAATTCTCTTGGTTTATCCAATGATGCCATTGATTCAGAGAAATTATTTGAAGTTTTCTTAAACAAAGCTTTCGGGTGGAATCTGATAAATGCGAATGACCTCAAAATAAATCAGGATACTTTCGACCTTATTGATGACGGACGGGGACTTGTGGTCCAGGTAACCTCGACAAAAAAACACAGTACAAAATTCAAGAAGACGACTCAACAGTTCACCAAAATCAAAACTGGCGGAAACGGCAGGAAGCTGATCATTCTGTTCATTTCAAGGAAATGCGCTCCTAAATTGTTGCAGGTTGTCAGGTTTAAAGGCGGGTCTTACCAGGCTTATGATATTCCAACACTACTCAAAAAAGTCTATCGGGCAAACAAGTTACCCGCTGATCTCAAAGTCCTGGCAGCAATTTTTCAGGACGCTACTGCTCCGGTTTTGTTAAATACTTTTTACCCAACCATCGAAAATCCTGTCACTGAAAAGCTAAAACCAGCAAAAATCAGAAATTACAAGGGAGATGGAATCTTTATCGACCGCCCGGAAATTGTCAGCAATTTGTTTTGGTTTGCTCAGACGGGAAATGGACTCGTTTTGGGAGGACCGGGTATCGGCAAGAGCTTTACCATGGACGAATTACGCAGTTTCTGCGGTAGAAAAAAATTGCCTTGTGTTGTTATTCCGGTCAATGAACACCTTTCGGGGTCAGATCAGGAACTGAATGATGAATTGGCTTCGAGCGGGCATTGGTTGACCGCATTATCTGCAGAGAAGTGGAAGGACCATTCCCTTCGTGCGATATTGATTTTTGATGCATTTGATACCGCAAAAGATGAGACGCTTAAATCAAATATTCTTAAACAGATAAAAAAGGCTATTGAAAGCCTACATGCCAATTGGTCGGTATTGGTTAGTGCCAGAACCTTCGACGCAGGTAAGTCTTCCCAACTCCTCGACCTTTTTCCTGATGGGAAAGGTTCTATTCCTCTTTACTGCAGATTCTTTGAAATCCCATATTTGACGGACTTAGATGTGGAAAAGGCGGTCAGGAGCAATGCTAAAATGCATTCGTTTATGCAGAAAGCAACGCCAGAACTGAAAACTTTATTAAGGGCGCCCTATTTCTTAAAACTTGCAGAGAAGATTGTGAACCAAAGTGAAGGAATTCACCCGCAGGATCTGAGGTTAATTCAAACTGAATCCCAACTTTTGAATTTATACTGGACTCGGCAAATTGCCAATGATACTCTGCAGGACCTATTTCTTAGAAAGCTAACGGAGAAATTGATTGGGAATAAAAGTCTTAGCTGCTCTAAAAGCCTCGTAGTCACAGAGGTAAATTATAAAATATGCGACACCCTCTTAAGCCTGGGGGTGCTTTCTGAGAGTTCCGTAACCAAGGAAAATATCTCCTATTCTCATAATATTCTCCTTGAATTTGCTTTTTCAAAATACCTCATACCTGAAGGTGTTGAAGATATTATCGCACACGTGAAAGCCCATGAACGATTACCTTTCTTATTTCGTCAGGGCTTCGTGTATTTCTATAGCTGGATGTGGCATGTCAATTCC
The DNA here is from genome assembly GCA_035317445.1 of Puia sp. Taxonomy (GTDB): domain Bacteria; phylum Bacteroidota; class Bacteroidia; order Chitinophagales; family Chitinophagaceae; genus Puia. The sequence continues at coordinate 3,941 of DATHGW010000537.1, read as the reverse complement.
CCCCTTTTTTGGAAGCATTATTTTATCATTCAGGCACAGGATGCACCTGTGTTTCGGCTATTCCACCAGACGATTCTGAATTTTGTACTTTCAGGCAACTATGAAGGAGAGCAAGATCTAAAACCCATCCTTGAGATCCCGAATCCAGTCGATCAGTCATTTTCAATCAAAAAATTGCTCGAAGCAATCAGATTTGTACGGCGGGATAACTTTTTAGAAAGGGATTTGAAACTTTTCCTGGTTCTTTCCAAAAAGCTCGATGAGCGATACTCCTGGGAGCTTGGATATTTAATAAATAAAACGATTGAAGTCCAAAAGAAGCCTCTAAACAAAATTTCCAATTACATATTGGCCAATGCTTCGATAGAATTCGCGGACAACTATTTGGTTCAAAGAAATGAGTCGTCAAAAAAGCATCTCTTCGATGCCGCTGCCGGTCCCTGGGCCCTTAGAAACCTTTGCGCAGTTTACCCGGCAAAGAAAGTTACCGCTACTAAATTGATCAGAGACTTTCTGCTCATGCTGAATGAGCCCGATTTTGATATTCGGATATTCTATTTTTTAGTTGATCAAATTTCAAAATTCGCCAAAACTGATCAGCGATTTGCTTCAGACGTTTACAGAGCTATTTACATGCATGAGGAATTGAGTGATGCTCAGACGTCCATGGGAAACAGCGTGGTAATGAACCTGGTTAGCAATAGAAAACAGGATTTTCAGGGCATACACTACAGAATGGAAAGGCATTTTCCGCAGTTGCTTGAGAATATTCCTACAACGATTTGTAAGTTAGGAATTGAGATTGTCGACAAATACAGCCTTCAAAGAACAGGGGCTGCGGCTTCAAAGAATTCAGCAAAACTCAGCGTCTATGGAAAAAAGGCAAAGATAATTTCTGATTTTTCCTTTTATGACTCTGATCATGATAAGGAGCATGGCCCCTTTTCACATGCGGACAAAATCTTCAATTTCCTGGACGCGCTTCTTCAAAATAATGAAGCCAAGACTGCCGATGAAATAATTGGCTTAATCATCGTCAACGGAACAGCTGCCCTGTTTTGGCGCAAACTGATCGTGTTGTGTAAGCGACATCCTGGGAAATTGAAGAAGTTGGGAATTGAATTGCTTTCGAATGTTCCCCTTCTCATTTTTGCAGAAACGGTTTTTGAGTGCGGGGAACTGATAAAAGCTCTCCATCCGCATTTAACGAAATCGCAAAAAAGAAATCTTGAAACACAAATCCTTTCTATTCGGAATTACCGCTGGAATAAAATTGGAGCCGACCTTAAAAACAATCGAATCCTTCGGCTCCTGAGTTGTATTCCAGCAGATTCTTTGGTTCTAAAGGAATCAATTCGGATGGTTGCCGCAAATGGACCCAAAGAGAATCATCCGGTTGTTTCAAAACCGCGAATTCTTCATTACGACGGTTCGGAGCAGGAGAATATGGTTGATTTTGGCGTCGACCCTTTAAATGACGAGGAACGCAAATTATATGACAGTCTCCAGTTATATTCTTTATTTAACAAGACGTATGAAAAAAAGCAAGGAATACAAACATCTGAATACTCGAATTTGCTCAAAAATCTGGAAGATCTGTTTGACTCCGTTTTAAAGTATCCCAAGGTCAGTGAAAAACTTAAATTCAATGCAGATTATGAATTGACAAGGTTTATGGATATCGTTTCGCAAAAAGGAGTTGATATTGATAATACATCCTTAGCTATTCTTGAGAAAATTTCGACACACTTCATCGAAGCTCCCGAGCATACTACGGCTAGCTATGACAAAGGGCAAATGAAAGACGGAATGATGGCTTATGCCTCTTTACCCAGGACATACGCTGTCCAAGTGATCTGCAGAATTCTGTATGCAACCAACAGCAAAATATTGGCTCCAAAGGTTTTGGGTTTAATGAACGATAACGATCAGTCAGTTCGGTTATTGAGTCTTAACACTTTGCACTTCTACTGGAGTTTTTGCCGTAAGCAATTTTGGGAAAAAGTGGAGGAGAGACTTGGTAATGAAGAATCCGGGATTTGTTTTGGGCAGGTTATCAACGCTATCATCTACGATGATATCATTGAGGCCGATGGGGAGAAAATCAAATCGGCTATCGCGATATTGAGTCAGAATTTGAAACGTCACGGAGAAAATGTTGCACGTGAAATTTGGACAGTTTATTCAGTTCTTTTACTAAAGATGGTTTTACACGGACACGCTGTATTTGTTCGGAAAACGGCGTCGCAGATGAAGACCGACGAAATATTCCGTGGAGCGATTATTTTTGAAATGTTCAAACTGATTGATCCCCATGCTCTTGACTATAAAGAGATAGCGCAGTCTTATGAGATTTTGTTTGACATTCTATTGGATATTATTAGCCACTGTTGCAGTGAAATTGAGCAAGCCGGCCATCCGCGAGATCAAAGCAAAGGACAATTTAGAACCATAGATCATTTTATTGAACATCTTTATTTTGCACTAGCAGGAACTAAGCCAGTTGCAAAAGGCAAGATACTCGACATCTCGAATAAGAGGTGGTTTTTCACCCGAATGAGACCTATGCTGTCATTAGTTATTGAAACTGCTTCCAGGCTGGGTTCGGGATTTATGGTGGCCCATACCGCATACTATTTTACCCAGGTTCTCTATTCCTTATTAGATATTGATGACGAATTTGCATTGACTACCTTATCGGAAATTGTAAAATATGCTGCTGCGGATGGCTTCACTTATGATAGTTATACCCTCACTGAAATTGTCCGTTTTGCCGAGAAGGTTCTTGCTGATCACAAGCTGTTGCTGTCTGAAGATCTCAATTTTGGTAAAATGATATCCGTCTTGGATTTTTTTGCAAGTTCGGGATGGCAGGAAGCGTTGGAATTAACTTGGCGCTTAAAAGATGCCTTTTAAGACTTGACATTGAATAAAATTGTCAGATAACAATTTACGATTGGAGCACCTTTTTTTCTGAGGAGGATTGAAATATAGAATAGGGAAAACTCATCCCTAATAATTCAAATGCATATGCAACGAACGCCTTATCAATCTTGGGATGAATACATTGAAGGAATCCTGCAAAGGGAAGAGGTTTCTCTGCTATTGCGTGAAAATGCCATCGGTGCAATAGGATCATTACGGTCGGAATTGGGAGAGAATTTTCTAAAAAACTGTAGCAGAAGCCATCCAATATGACTGTATCTGACTGATAGGGCCCCTTGGCGTTTGGAATTGTTTGTGAATATGGTTGATACAATCAAACAATTGAAAAATTCAGATTGCAACTACATAAAACTCATATCGAAAATATCTACGCATGAATATTGCGAAATAGAGGGAATTCCATTTTTGGAAATTGCCCAATCTTTTATGAAAGCAAATTGTGAGGTATGTTTTCTCGACGAAAATGAAACTTCCAGAACTCCCGACATTCAGGTCACCAACATTGCGAGCGGAGAAATTTGGTTTGCTGAAGTTTCGATACTAAACGAAAGCGATGAACGGGTGCTTTCAGACAAAAACTTTGCCCGCCTGTATTCGGAGCTATCCTTTGAGCCCCCAATAATACTTTATACCGTTAAACAGCTGACGCCAATTCCCGAATATGAGCTGCCTGGCGTGCTTTTTCATTTGGAAGAGTTGAAAGCGAAGGTGCACGAGAGTCCGGGCGCCATCCTGCATACGAAGACTAAGTACCTAGACATTTGTTTTTTGAATTCGCCAGATTTCACTTTGTTACAGCAATGGTGTAAAGAAAATGAAAGGAAGCCGTGGCTGGAAGGTCTCGATTTAGACTTTGATGAGGTCAAGCGACTCATCAATAACAAAAAGATCAAGGATAAGGCAAAGCAAATTCCGAAGGGAAGTCCGGGATTGTTGTATTTTATGATAAATCCCATCTTCTTTTTGCAGCCAAACTTTCAGGAAGCTGCAGTGAA
>DATHGW010000536.1:0-8565 GCA_035317445.1 Puia sp. | reverse complement strand
CGGCGCCCAGGCATATAGAAGGGTAGGGCTCCAGTTTCGATTGGATGTTGATATTCTTTAAGAATTCAACAAAACGGGTTGGCGTTACCTGCTTCATGATGTATGCAGATGCACAGTTCAATGAATAAGCCAGCGCACTGGCCATACTCACCGTGGCTCCATTGCCTTTACAAAGTCCTCTTGCCGGCACCATGCCAAAACCGTCGAACATCTGTGCCTGATTTTCGCAGGGTGTTTCAGGCGTAAAACCCACGTCCTCGATGGCATCTGCATAGAGGAGGGGTTTGATGGACGATCCAACCTGTCTTTTCGTATTCACATTAACGTGATCAAATTTATAGGTCTTGAAATCAATGCCGCCGATCCACGCTTTTACCGCACCGGTCATCGGGTCCATCGCCATAAAGGCCGTCTGGATCATCTGGCGGTGATACTTTATTGAATCCATCGGCGTCATGATGGTATCTTTTTCTCTTTTTGCATTCCAGGCAAAAACCTTCATGGGCACCGGCTGGAAAAAAGTCTTGCGGATATCGGCTGCGCTCATGCCATCTTCTTCCAGGTTTTCCCAACGGTCACTGTTTTTCATTGCTGCTTCCAACACGTTGGCATGGTCCTTCCAGACCAGCCCCTTTCTTACACTGGCCTGTTCGCTCAAAGCCTTTTGCAGCATCGGCATGTGCTTGGCCACGGCTTCTTCAGCATAGATCTGCATCCTGGGGCTAACGGTGGTATATATCCGCAAACCATCTTCATACAGGTTATAGGGTTCGCCGGTCGCAGGATTTTTATGTTCCTTGCACCATTTCTTGAGTTCATCCCGGATCACATCCCTGAAATAAGGCGCGAGGCCATTGTTCTCATCGAGTTTCCTGTAGTTCAGGTCGATCGGTTTGAGTTTTATGGTTGCGGCTTCTCCCTGGCTTAGGAAATTTTCTTCCACCATCCTGTTGATGACCGTATTTCTTCTTTCTATTGCAGCCTTTGGATTCCTGCGTGGGTTGTAGAGGTTATTCCCGCTCAGCATCCCGATCAGCACCGCGGCTTCGTCTACCGTGAGCCTGTCGGGCTCTTTCTGAAAAAAAGTGAGGGAGGCATTGCGGATGCCGTACACATTGTCTCCAAATGGCACCGCATTCAGGTAAAGGGCGACAATTTCTTCTTTGGTAAAATTCCGCTCAAGCCGGATCGCAGTGATCCATTCCTTGAGTTTCTCCACCATACGCAGGACCTTGTTTTTTGATCCCTGTCCGAGCATGTACTTGGCCAATTGCTGGGTGATCGTACTGCCACCGCCGTCGGTACCCAGTTTCGCTATCGCGCGCACCACGCCCCAGCCGTCAATGCCAGAGTGCTCGTAAAACCTTTTGTCTTCTGTTGCCAGCAGTGCATTGATGGCATTTTTAGAAATGTCTTTATATTCTACATTGCTCCGGTTGCTCTTGTCTTTATAGTATTTCCCCATCAGGGTGCCGTCATCCGCATACACGACCGACGCGAGCATGATAGAAGGGTTTTCCAGTTCTTTCAGGGAAGGGAGTTTGCCAAATAGCATGACCAGGAGAAGCAGGAGGATAAAGGCCGAAAGACCGCCGAAGAAAATTTTCCAAAAAATCCGAACTGGTTTTGACATACAGACGTTGATTTTAATAGTATAGCAAAAATCTTACCTAATACAGGTCAGACCGGGACGGTGAGACCTGGTAGCTAAAACTTCCCTGGGTAATACACACCCAAAAACTTCTTATAATTCCCTAAATCCTTGTTGCTTTGCAGCATATCGAGGTTTTGGTCGGTGATGATCATAAATGAATATTTTGCTGCGGGCAGCCATGGAAGAATCTCCATAGGGGCCATTTTTCTCGCCTTGTCCACATAATCCAGTGCGGCGTCCGCATTTTCAAAACCACGGATGAGCATCAATTTGGTGCTGTCATCCAACCCGGTGGTCGTGATATCGATGGTGCGGTTATAATAATATTCTTTGTCATACCTGTTGAAAGCATTTCGTGCTTCGGTCACGTAAACCGGGTCAACCTTGTTCAGCAGCAGGACTACGGAATGCGATTGCCCGGGTGAGTAAACAAAGGCAGTCTTCACAGAAGCAATTCTTGATGCGGCGGCCAGGGTCGAATCAGACTTCATCTGCTTCAAGACAGTCTGGATGGAATCGTTCTGCCGTTTGAGTGAAGCCATTTTATCCGCATTGTTCTTTGCATCGAGCAGGGCGGCCTGGATAGAGTCAGCTTGTTTCCGTAACGCAGCTAATTTTGCCTGATCAACCTTCACCGTGGCGAGTTGTGCCGCAGTTGGGCTTATTTTTTGAATGCCCATGCGATCGGCACCCGGCTTGTCTTTCTGGTCGGCTTTGGCCAATGAAACGGCCTTGACTTTTGCTCCCAGGCTGTCGGCAGCTTCCAATGAATCACTGTTGCTCAATCGCGGGTTGGCCCGGGCATTGTTGCCTTGTGACAAAGAATCGTCCGTTGCTCTTTCTATTTTCAGGTTGGTCAGGTAGTCTTCAATCTGCTTGCGCCGGCCCAGTACATTCAGGATGTTTTTTGCCTTGGCCGCCATCGGTGTACCGGCATATTTTTTTGTAATAGTGGTCAACGTTGCGATGGCGGCACTGTCCTGCCTTTCATGGATGAAATAAACGGATTCAATATAAAGCAACTGCGGCGTCCAGTAGTTGTCGCCATAGAGGCTGTCGGCTGCTTTTTTATCGGCCAGCGCCTGCTCAAAACTACCCTCGATAAATGCCGTATAGATCTGTTCATATCTTTTGGTCGCTTCGATGCGTGGAGCGTTTTGCGCATAGTCTACCCCGTTTGGATCGGTTGCCAGCCTCGTGAATTTACCGGAAGGATATAATTGCCTAAGTAGGTCAAGCATCCTTTTTGCATTCTGTTCGTCACCGATCTTTTTATAGCAGAAATAGAGGTTAAAAAAGGTTTCTTCGCGATAGCGGGTTGATGGGAATTTCTCCAAAAGGCTATCATAGGAGGCGATCGCCACGAAATAGTCAGGAAGCCCATCCTGGTAGGATTTGCCAAGGGCGAAATATGCCCGTTCCAGAGAATCCATGCATTTTTGGTTTTGTTCGGGCGTGAGGGGAACATTGGCCAGCAAGGTTTCAAAACTGGTAACCGCAACGACGGGTTGTTTCTGTTCGTTGTCCGCAGCAAGGCCCTGACCCGGCGTTTTTTTAGCTAAAAGCCCCTGTTTGGTTACCATTGAAGCCACCTGCCAATTGTCGACATTCGGCCGGTTCCCCCATTTCGATCTGAAATCATTAAATCCTTTGGATTTAAGAGAACCATTGTAGAAATACCATTCCGCGCCAGAACTGTTGCCAAACATGTCCTGTACGCCTGTGCCGCTATTGTTGAAAGAAGGCCTCTGACCGTCCTGCTGTTCTTCTTCGGCCAGGCCCTGCTGTTTCCGCAGAGCCTTCAGCATTTTCTTGATGTACGCAGTCCGGTCATTTGGGGTCATGGCGGCAATGCGGAGCAGGCTATCCTGCCTGTCAATGATATCCAATTGCAACACGATCCTGCCAAGGGCTTTTTTACGGTCTGTAAAATTGGCCAGGTTCTCAATGGCGATGGTATCGGCAACATTGACGCTGTCGTAAAAATTCTTAGCGATCTTGTATTCCTTGTCTGCAAAGGCGAGGTCTCCTAATTCCAGGTAGGACTTATCCTTTTGCGTGCTGATAGGAAGCGAATAATGAACGCTTTTTAAAAGGAAATCGATGGCAGGCTGTTTCTGGTTCTGTTGCAACTCCATCTGGGCCGCAGTATAATAAATGATATCACGATAATCGGCATAAATTTCTTTCCGCCCGAGTTTCTTCAGTGCGTCGATATTTTTCTGGATATAATCCGTCCCTTCTCCTGTTCCCTGGTTTTGCCTGATCGCATTTAACCGGGCGAATACATCCATCACCGGGTCATAAGTATGCTGGATGGTCCTTTCATAAAATTCCTTCGACAATCCCGGTTTGCCCGCTCTTTCATAAAGCTGGGCGATGAGGAATTCCCAACGCGCCTGTTCGAGTTTATTGGCAGCTTTGCCAAGTGCCTTCTCGAGGTGCACGGCAGCGCTGTCATACAACTGTTGCTTATAAAACCAAAGCGACTGCACCTCATGCAGATCAGGCTGCAACCTGGCTGGGAATTGCGGATCATGTTTTAAGACGTCGATCAGCACGCCTGCTTTGATGATCTGGTCCCTGGCAAGATATGTTTGTATTTGCCAGATCAATGATTCATTGCGGCTGGGTGGAAGGCTGAAAGTCTTTTTGACAATATTTCTTTTTTCGCTGGTCGAGACAATAAAATTATTGCCGCCGTCGTCGGTGTTGGCATTGCTGGCGATGGGCTTGAAGTACCCGTCTTCCTCCCTGGGTGCAAAGGCATAGTTGATGAACTGGAAGATGCTGTAAGCTGAATCCATGTCTTTTCTGAAATAATAAGCTTTACCCATCAGCATATACAGATTATCCACCCAGTCATTTCTCAGGTCATGGATCAGGATGGCAGTAATACATTTGTCGATGATGGAGTCGAGGTCACGCCGGGAACTGGCTGTAACATCCAGGCTGTAATTATAAAAGGGAAGTAATTTTGAAAAATCATCCCTGTTTTGGGCTTTCGCGCGTTCTACTATTTCGGTCAGCTTATTATTGGCATTGAAATAATAATTATAATGAGTAACCGTGTTCTGGATAAAATGACGGGGAACCTTGAATTTTGTTTCGGCCGTTTTTTCATAGCCTAATTTGCGGTTCTCGTATTTTTCGGGTTTTTTGATGTCATAGTCAATACCTTTCTGGCCGTAACCATCGAGGCTGAATATGGAGACGAAAATGGAGGAGAGAATGATTAGATATTTCACCGTATCCTTTTTGCGTTTGCCCGCAATCTAGTTGCTTAATAACTGATTTTCAAGAAATTTATTATAAATTAACCCTTAATTTAACCTTTCATAAGGGCTGTCAGTAAATAAGGTGCTACCTTTAAAACAGCAATCATTTGTATGGCCAAATTCGATGCCAATTCCACACTGAAAAGACTCCAGAACCGGTACCGGCTCGTCGTCATGAACGATGATACTTACGAAGAAGTGGTTACTTTCAAACTATCCCGGCTTAGTGTCTACATATTTCTAAGCACGGTTTTTGTGCTATTGACGGGGCTTACCGTGGCATTGATCGTATTCACACCCATGAAACTGTATATACCGGGTTATGGAGATGTCAATAATACTAAGGAGCTCCGTGAACTAAAAATGCGTACTGATTCGTTAGAGCAGGAAATGAGGTACCGCGACCAGTATTTTCAAAGCCTGAAAAATGTTTTGGGAGGAAATACGACGGTCAAAATGGATACCACGGCATTAAAGATCCCAAAAACCGAAAAAATAAACGATTAAAATCTGATACCATGTTCAATGCAAAATCCAAATCCGATGAGCTGGGCCAGGCTCCAGCCTCAACCAGCACCAGCCTTATTGGCGCAGGCACTTCTCTTAAAGGTGATATTTCCAGCAATGGCGACTTAAGAATCGACGGCACACTCGTTGGTAACATTCATTGTACCGCGAAAGTGGTCATTGGAGCCAACGGTGTTGTTGAAGGCGATATCAGCGGTCAGCAGGCGGATATCATGGGGAAGGTTTCGGGTACCATCAAGGTCAAGGACCTCCTTCAACTGAAGGCTAATTGTGCCGTCAATGGTAACCTCTATGCTGCCAAATTGCAGATCGAGCCGGCAGCCAGTTTCAACGGACAATGTCACATGACCGAAGAAATCCCCAGGAACAGCAAGGAAAAATCTGTTCCGGAGTTCAAAAAGGAAAGTATGTCCGTGACGCCTTCTATTGCGGTTTAACAGGACTTGCTTCCCCTCCTCATACCGGCTACGGATTAATGAATCTTAATCCCGGCCAGGCGTTGCTTTGCCCGTTATCATTTTGCTACTTACCTTTGCGGGATTCAAATTAACCAAATCATCCTGCCTGATATAGCAGGCGATCTCATGCCAAATACATTCAGCCGGCGGCCATGGCTGCTTTTTGGGGCCATCTTCCTGGTGATCATGCTGTTGCTCCTCATCCTCCGCGGCTGGCTAAAAAGCTTGCAGGTCGATTATGCCGTTTTGATGGCAGGCAATACTATCCTGTTTATCGCTACCCTGATTTCATTTCAACTTTACAGGAAGTCTATGCAAAATAGTAACGTGCAATACATTTTGCGTATGGTCTATGGCGGCATATTTTCCAAACTTGCCATTTGTGTGCTGGCCGCTTTGACCTATATCCTGGTTGCAAGAAACGCGGTCGACAAAATTGCTTTATTCGGATGTTTTGGATTGTATTTCATCTATACTTTTATGGAAGTAAAAGTGTTAATGCAAATAAGCAGGGAACAAAAAAATGCCTAAGAAAGAAGCGCCGCTGGAATACCTCCATGAATATCTACCGACAGGTTCCGGAGAATTGATTTTCAAGTACTTACATACTTACCGCGTGCACCTCACTATTACCCGCGGAAGAAAAAGCGTTTTAGGGGATTACCGGCATTCAACCGGTCGTCAAAACCACCGGATCAGCGTCAATGGAAACCTGAACAAATTTGCCTTTCTCATCACCTTGATCCATGAACTCGCCCACCTGGTTACGTTTATGCAGTATGGAAACAAGGTCGCATCGCATGGTAAAGAATGGAAATTGATTTATCGTAAAATGCTGGAAGACTTCATTGCACTGCATTTATTCCCGGCAGATATTCGCGCTGCGTTAAAAAAAAATCTTCACGATCTCCCCGCCAGTAGTTGCGCAGATGAAGACCTGATGCGGGTGCTGAAAATATACGATGAACATGGAGCAGGATCCATTTTTGTTGAACAGGTTCCCGAAGGAAGACAGTTTAGGTTAGACAACGGCCAGATCTTTCAAAAGGGGAAGAAAATGCGAAAACGGTTTCAATGTGTGGAAGTGGCGACGGGGAAATTATATCTCTTCAGTCCGATTTTTGAAGTCATCGCCGTATAGAAACTCGCGAGCTACTTATCGAGGTCTTTCAGCATCCATACATCGCAACCAAAATGACCCGTATTTCCGAGGGGGCCATCCAGGTACCTGAATCCAAATTTTTCATAAATCGACAGGGCTTTTCTTAATTCCGGCATTGACTCGATATAGACACGCTCATATCCTGTTACCCGCGCAAATTGAAGGCAATGATCGATCAGTAATTTACCCAAACCCATTCCCCGTACTTCGGGCCTGAGATACATTTTAACCAATTCACAGGTATTTGCTGAAAGGCCTTTTGAAGGGAAAATGCCCGCCCCGCCAGCCAGGGAATCCTCCATTTCGGCAATAAAATAGCCTGACCCAGGGGTCTGGAACAACTCAAACAGATGGTCGGTGGTAGGGTCGAAATACACCGTGCCAGGCCTGTTAGCGCCAAATTCAGCCAGGGCATTCCGTACAATGGATGCCAGTGCTGCATTATCAGCCTGTTGGATGGTTCGAATCCTTGCCGGGCTCATCGGGCAAAGATATTATAAAACCTATCTGGTTCAGCTCAATAAGGCCATAAGACTATAAAGGATGACGAGGGAAACGATAATGATGGCGAGGAAAGGTTTGTGGGCTTGTTTCATGGTAGGATTAATTGGATTTCATATGGATTTTGACAGTAAACGACGACAAAATAAAAAAAATATTCTTCATATCAAAGCTTGTGGAAGGATTAAATTAATACAAAGGATGGGCCAGATTTGGAGTGGGGAATCCGAAGTCCGGAGTTGGGAGTCGATGTAGTTCAATGTACGCGTGCGGTATATGCCATGGTTTGGGCAGGCGTAGCTTTTCAAATAGTGACTCTTGAACTGTTAAAACTGCGCTTTATCTCAGGTATATAAGTATTACACAAGTCCTTTCCAGAAGGTTATCGAAGCTCACGAAGTTTCGCACGGAAATAATAATCAGCCATTATTTCCGTTAAAAAATTGGACAAATGGATGATCTGGATGCCATTCAAATCAGGAAATATTGCTTTTACAGGGACTGACGGTGGGATATGCGCTTATATTTCACTGGGGAGAGTTATTTACCGTTCTGCCTCCTCTCTTACGGGAGCCAGGGTGAAAAAAGATCCTGCGTTCGAAGGTTTCCGCAAGAGTTGTAATAGAATGAAAGAAGCCTCACCGATAGCCGCCGCATTATATAACCAGATCCCTAAGGAACAAAAACAGTATAGTCTTTACCGGTTACTAACCGGCGAAGCATTGAAGATGATTAAAGAGGGTGTGGACAAAGCCGTTATTGCTGAAAACCTGCAAAAGCAATATATTGATCCCTTACTTCAACAGCAGGTAAAACATCAAAAATCCGGGGAAATCTTGCATTCCCGTTCGTCAGGGCGCCTATTTATTACCGATATTGCAGCTTCCGGTAGCATAACCCGTTTGCGCAAAAAGCGTAGGCTTCGGCAAACAGCTGGTATCATTAGCAGCCAATCGACTCATATAAACATCATTCCACGCAGAC
>DATHGW010000535.1:0-2785 GCA_035317445.1 Puia sp. | reverse complement strand
ATATTGTCATCATCGCTATCTTCTCCGCTCCATTTCCGTTTCAGCAATTTGGGTTTGACCAGCCCAACATTGCCGTGTTATACTTCCCGTTTACCTGGTTGCCCTCCTTTATTGTAATGACAGTGCTATTCAGCCATTTGGTGTCGATCAGAAAACTGGCAACGACAAAAAACAAACAGGATATATTGCAAAAAATATAAAGCAGGAAAAATGGAAAGAAGCGAATCATCCGCTCAACCTAGGCCCGAACCGAAGAAGGCGATTGATCAATTAAAATAGATATTTATGAATGAAGATCAGGAAATGCCGTCTCATGGACAACCTGTTGAAAGAAGGGTTTTTATTTCAACAACACTCAAGGCCGCAGGCGCTTCTGCCATATTAGCGGTACCCGGAATAAATTTGGCCATGGCGGCCAAAACCGAAGTGAAGTCCTATACCGTGCAGGATGTCATCAACATTATCCTGAAAGAAATCCCTGGCGCGCCCTTTTACAAAACCGTCGATACCCTTAAAAGCGGATCAGGTGATCAGCAGGTAAGCGGTATCGTTAGTACGATGTTCGCCACAGTGAATGTCATTGAACAGGCTGCGAAACTCAGGGCCAATTTTATTATCGCACACGAGCCCACTTTTTACAACCATACCGATGATACCAATTGGGTGCAAAACAGTTCGGTGGTAAAACAAAAACAGGAGTTGCTGAAAAAAAACAATATAGCCGTCTGGCGCTTTCATGACTACTGGCATAGTTATCGTCCTGACGGCATCAGAACCGGTTTCCTGAAATCTGCAGGATGGCTTTCTTATTATCAGCCGGGGAAACAAGTGATTCAGATACCCGCGAAAAATCTGAAGGACCTGGCGGCCCACCTGAAAGCAACCCTGAACATCGCGCATGTAAGAGTGATTGGAGACCCGGGTCAGTCCTGCCAGCGTATTGCCATCATGCCGGGCGCTGCGGGCGGCCAGGCACAAATGTCCCTTGTAGAAAAGGAAAAACCTGATGTATTGGTGGTAGGCGAAGTACACGAATGGGAAACGGCCGAATACATCCGCGACGCAAGGTTGATGGGCTCGAACACGGCGCTGATCGTACTGGGTCATTCGGTTAGCGAAGAAGCGGGAATGGAATGGCTGGTTGAATGGCTACAGCCGAAAATTCCGGAAATAAAAATAACCCATATCGCTTCTGAAGATCCGTTTGTTTGGATTTAGTCATTTTATAAATCAATTCTCTCTTTGTGAAAAACCTATTTGAACAGGACAGCGCCCGTGAAATACAAGACAGGCTGAACAATTTATCCCCGGCATCACGTGGGTCCTGGGGTAAAATGACTGTGGCACAAATGCTCGCCCATTGTGCCGTGACCATGGAAGTGGCGACAGGCAAGAAAAAACTTCCCCGTTTATTCATCGGCAGGATTTTAGGTCCTATTGCCAAACCCTCTTACCTGGGACCTAAAGTGCACTCAAAAAATAACCCGACGGACAAGTATTTCCAGGTCATGGATGAACGCGATTTCGAGAAGGAAAAAGAAAGACTCAGTCAGTTGATCCGCCAGTTTTCCGAAGGCGGAGAAGCTGCCTGCACCAGGCATCCGCACTCGTTTTTCGGGCGGATGACCCCGGGGGAATGGGCGCGTGGGATGTACAAGCATCTTGATCACCACCTGCGTCAATTCGGCGTCTGACGACCCTAATGATATTTTCCCTTATATTTATCTCACTAAATCTACTGCTATATGAAGCCCAACTTGCGAAATCTTTTTGCACTCTTTTTGTGCCTTTGCCTGCTGCAGGCAGGCTTCGGGCAACCGGCGGGTAAGGTAATAGAACAAAAAACCGTCAGGAGCTCGATCCTCGGAAAAGAAGTTAAGTACACGATCTACCTGCCGGCCGATTATGACCTGTCTCAAAGAAATTATCCGGTGGTTTACCTGTTGCATGGATATTCGGACGACAATACAGGCTGGCTACAGTTTGGCGAGATCAACCGCTATGCCGACAAAGCGATTGCCGATGGAATCATCCCACCCATGATCATCGTCATGCCCAACGGAGATTCCAGTTGGTACATCAATTCATACGATGGTAAAGAAAAGTATGAAGATTTTTTTGTGAAGGAATTCATGCCTTCCATCGAGAAGACCTATCATATCAAGGCAGAAAAGAGGTTCAGGGGAATTGCAGGTCTTTCTATGGGAGGATTTGGAACCCTGATCTATGCACTGAAGTATCCCGAATTGTTTGCAGCGGCAGCCCCGCTGAGCGCAGCAGTATTTGATGATAACGCCATGATTGGCATGCCCGATAAAAACTATGAAACTACTTTCGGCCAGTTGTATGGACGCGGTTTGAAAGACAAAGACAGGCTCAATCAAATCTGGTATGGCAATTCCATCCTCAAAATAGTGGAAACCAAATCGACGGATGACCTTAAAAAAGTAAGGTACTGGATCGATTGCGGAGATGATGATTTTCTTACCAAGGGAAATTGCCTGCTGCATATCGCCCTGTCTGAAAAACACGTTCCCCATGAATACCGGGTGCGGGATGGCGCGCATAACTGGACTTATTGGCGTACAGGCATTACCGATGCCCTGCAATTTATTGGAACCAGTTTTCACCAGTAGGTCCTGCAGGTCCTATTTTTCCTGCAGAATGGTAAACAGCTGGTCAAGCGCCAAAGAGTTTTTGTAGATTGTTTCAATAAAAGCTTTTCCGAAGCGGGAATAATATGGAATAAAATTATCCGTACGCTCCTGCAGGTTATTGAATGGAA
>DATHGW010000534.1:0-4321 GCA_035317445.1 Puia sp. | reverse complement strand
TACTGCCGCTGGGCTGGTGCATCATAATGCGGCTGTGCTTCAACGCGGTTCGCTTGCCCTTGGTGCCTGCACACATGAGTGTAGCACCCATGGAAGCGGCAATACCGATACATATCGTGGCCACATCGGGTGTAACATACTGCATGGTATCATATACCCCTAAACCGGAATAAACGCTTCCACCCGGACTATTGATATACATTTGAATGTCACGGTGACGGTCAGTGCTGTCGAGGAACAGCAGTTGGGCCGTAATAATATTGGCCACTTCATCATTGATGGGATACCCCAGGAAAATGATGCGGTCCATCATAAGACGACTGTAGACGTCCATAACGGCCACGTTCATGGGACGTTCTTCTATGATATTGGGGGTAAGACTGGTAACAAGGTATTTGTTGTAATCGTTGAGGGTATGGCTGGAAATACCCCGGTGTTTCACAGCATACTTTTCAAATTCAGTTCCTGGATTCATAGTATTATTTCAGTTTACCTTTCAAATCTCCGTCCAAACTCTTAAACTTCCAAAAAACTGACAGAGTTGCAGCAAAATGGAAAAATCCCGCTCGGGCGGGACTTATAAAAAAGATTATTGATGCCTATTCGTGATGATGATGCTGATGCTCCTGCTGCATTTTGCCAAATTCTTCACTGCTGATTTCTTTTATGACAGGTTTGACCTGACTCTCGGCCCAATTCAGCACTTTGTCCGTTCTAACGCGCTGAACAGTATCTTCCACAAAGCGTTTATCCTGCATCATGCGGTTGAGGTAATCCGTGACCCATGGTTGTTCTTCATCCATCGCACCCATGCCCATGTAACCGAGTAATTGTTGTTTTGCAACAGCCTTCAGGTCATCGGCTGTTACTTCGATACTGTTTTCGCGCACGATTTTGTCCAGGATCAGGGTCCACTTCAACTGGTCTGCAAAAGAAGGAAATTCATGTTCCACTTCTTCCTGTGTCTTCGGTTTATCGCCACCGTTAAGCAACCAACGCTTAAGAAAAGATTCCGGAAATGATATGTTGGTCAGGTTGAGTAGTTCATGGTACAGCGTATGTTGTAACTGGCTGCGGGTCTGGTTATCCAATTGTTTTTGGATGTCGGTCCTGATGGCCGCGCGGAAGTCTTCGGCTGTCTTGATCTCCTTACCGGGAAAAACAGCATTGAAAAAGGCTTCGTCGAGTTCAGGCTTTTCCACGAGTCCCAATTTCGTCAGGGTGAGCTTAAAATATTTATTTTTGCTGGCTTCTTCTTTGTCAAGACCCAGGTCGCTGAGTATCCATTCGAGTTCCTTTTCATCGAAAGCCTTCGATAATTGGACCACCATAAAATCATCCTTCTTTTTACCAATCCAGTTTGGACGAATATCGGCATTAAAATATTTTACCAGGAGTGAATTGTCTTTCTGGATGCCTGCTTCCAAAAGATTGCCATTTTCGTCTGTTTCAGCAAAAGTCAGGTTCAGCACATTTTCTTCGCTGGTAACGGTTTCCGGTTCGGTCATTTTGCCATTCCTCACGAGGAGACGATCAACCTCTTCGCTGATCATTTCTTCTTTTACCTGGATCTGGAATTGTTCGGGCTTCAGGGAACTGAGGTCCGGAAGGCTGAATTCGGGCTTGAGCCCCACTTCAAAGGCAAAAGAATATTCATCGGGCTTGCCCATGTCTATTTGTCGCGCGTCATTTTCTGGTAATGGAAGGGGCTGGGCAAATATGTCCAGTTTTTCATGCTCCATATAACTGGTCAGTTCTTTTTCTACGCTTCTCAATACTTCATCCGCGAAAACAGAATTGCCATACATTTTTTTGATCAATCCAGCCGGCACCATGCCTTTGCGGAATCCGGGGATATTTGCTTTTTTACTGTAATCCTTCAATGCTTTTTCAAAAGATGGCAGGTAATCGTCCTTGGCCACTTTAACGACGATCTTATCGGTCAGTAGTCCAATATTTTCCCTGGTCACTGTGCTCATGGTAAAATAATTTAATAGATAAAGTGCGGGTGGAGGGACTCGAACCCCCATGCCTCGCGGCGTCAGATCCTAAGTCTGATACGTCTGCCAATTTCGCCACACCCGCAAAAGAGGGAGCAAAAGTAGGTGTTTTGGGGGGAAATGCAAAGAGAGTTGGGAGTGAGGAAATGAGTTTAGGTGTATTTTTTGATCGTCCAAAAGGCTTTTTACATTCAGTATGGCATTCATTGTGTTATATATTTCTTTTTTATTGATGACAGAATTCAAATCACAGTCTCATATAGTACTGATATACTACTGATATAGGCCTCAGATATGTCTTTGAACAGCCTCGTATATAAAGACCATGAAAAGTCAGCCCAAATCTGCCATTTGGACTCTCAACTCCCGACTCCGTCTCCCCCACTCTCCACATTAATTCGTAAATTCGCAGTTCAAACAACAATGGAAACAGCCGTAGCAGCCACACCGATTTACAATCTCACCGAGGACCAGGAAAAAAGACTGATTCTCAGGGAATACCGTGCCTTGCTGAGGTCCCTGAAACCCAAATTGAAGGCAGGCGACAAGGAGATGATCCGGAACGCCTTTGAAATGGCGGCAGATGCGCATAAAACCATGCGGCGAAAGAGCGGGGAGCCCTATATCCTGCATCCGCTTGCCGTTTCCAGGATTTGCGTGGAGGAGATCGGACTCGGCATCAGGTCAAGCATCTGCGCCCTGCTGCACGATACCGTGGAAGATACGGACATCAGCCTGGAAGATATTGAGAGAGAGTTTGGAAGCGAAATCGCTAGGATCGTGGACGGTTTGACCAAGATCTCGAATGTGATCGACGTGAATGCTTCACAGCAGGCAGAAAATTTTAAGAAAATCCTGCTCACGCTGACCGACGATCCACGGGTCATCCTGATCAAACTGGCAGACCGGCTCCACAATATGCGAACCCTCGACAGCATGAAAAGGGAAAAGCAATTGAAGATCTCTTCTGAAACGGTTTATGTCTACGCCCCCCTGGCGCATCGCATGGGTTTATACAATATCAAGACGGAACTTGAAGACCTGGCGATGAAATACCTGGAACCTGAAGAGTATAAAGAAATCGCCCGCAAACTTTCAGAAACCAAACGGGAAAGGTCGAGGTATATCAATGAATTCATCAAGCCGCTCAAAGAAAAACTCGAAAAAGGCGATTTCGATTTTGAGATCCATGGCCGGCCAAAAAGCATTCACTCCATTTGGAATAAAATGCGCAAAAAAGCGGTGGCCTTCGAAGAAGTATACGATTTGTTTGCCATCCGGATCATCATCAACTCCCTTCCCGAAAGAGAAAAAGAAGATTGCTGGAAAGTATATTCCATGATCACCGATGAATATACGCCCTCGCCGGAACGGCTGCGCGACTGGCTCAGCAATCCCAAATCTAACGGGTACGAAGCTTTGCATACGACGGTGATGGGCCCACAGGGAAAATGGGTGGAAGTACAGATCAGGTCCAAGCGAATGAATGAGATCGCAGAAAAGGGACTGGCCGCTCACTGGAAATATAAGGAAGGCGCCAATGATGAAAGCCGCTTTGACAAATGGTTCCAGCAGATCAGGGAAGTGCTCAATACCGAAGACAATGATTCGATCAATTTCCTGCAGGATTTCAAAACCAGTTTCCTTGCCGAAGAAATATATGTGTATACGCCAAAGGGTGACGTAAAGATGTTGCCGGTTGGCTCCACCGCGCTGGATTTTGCTTTTGCTATTCACAGTGCAATAGGCGTTCGTTGTATTGGCGCCAAGGTGAACCACAAACTCGTTCCCATCAGTCATAAACTCAGAAGCGGCGACCAGATAGAAATCATCACTTCGGGCAAACAACATCCAAGTGAAGACTGGTTAAACATAGTTGTTACAGCTAAAGCAAAAAGCAAGGTCAAGGATGCACTGAAAGAGGAAAAAAGAAAAATTGCCGATGAAGGAAAATATGTGGTACAGCGTAAACTTGAAAATTTCGGCGCCGCTTATAACCAACATAATATCGATGTGCTCACGGCCTATTACAAACTCAATTCCTCGCTGGATCTTTTTTACCAGGTAGCGGTCAAAAATATCGACCTTAAGGAACTGAAAGAATTCCAATTGTTGGGAGACCGGCTCGAGCCGCCCAAACCGGTCAAGACGCTGATCGACCTGAAATCCGAACCCACCGTCGGATCCGGATCACAACGCAAAGATGCGGAACTGATCATTTTTGGGGAGAGTAGTGACCGGATCATGTACACCCTGGCCAATTGCTGCAAACCTATACCGGGCGATGACGTGTTCGGATTTGTATCTACCGGCAAAGGACT